>NZ_LXJQ01000025.1:0-83757 GCF_001728925.1 Pseudomonas sp. 1D4 | reverse complement strand
GGTGCTGTTCATGGCGGCGGCCACCCCGCTCTCGGCCTGGCTCAGCGACCGCTTCGGGCGCAAGCCGGTGCTGATCAGCGGCTGCGTGCTGGCGATACTCTCCGGCTTCACCATGGAGCCACTGCTGACCCAGGGCTCCCCCCTCTCGGTGACCCTGTTCCTCAGCCTGGAGCTGTTCCTGATGGGGGTGACCTTCGCCCCCATGGGCGCGCTGCTGCCCGAGCTGTTCCCCACCCCGGTGCGCTACACCGGCGCGTCGGCGGCCTACAACCTGGGGGGCATCGTGGGCGCTTCGGTAGCGCCGTTCTTCGCCCAGAAGCTGGTCAGCCTCGGCGGCCTGTCATGGGTGGGGGGCTATGTATCGGCAGCGGCGCTGCTCAGCCTGCTGGCCGTGCTCTGCATGAAGGAGACGCGGGACCGGGACCTGTCTGACCCGCGTTAACCGGCTGCCGCAGCCAAGGGCGGTTGCGGCACCATCTCAAGCCACAGGCGGTCGGCCAGCAGGCCGGCCCAGACCTCGCAGCCCAGCTCGGATGGGTGGTAGCCATCGATCGCCAGGTAATCGGGGCGCATGGCCAGGGTAGCGGTGCAGTGAAGCGCTCCCATGGGGCTGGCCGTCTCCGCCAGCACCCGGTCCATCAGGCGCGCACGCCAGCCGAGCAGCAGGCGCAGCGGCCAGGGCAAGGCGCGGAAGTGACCGAGCGGCGGCACGGCGGAAAAAGCCACGCAGGCGCCACGCTGGAGGAAGGGCCTACCCAGCCCTTCCAGCGCCTGGCGCCAACGGGATCGCGAAGTGAAATGCGTGGTGTCGTTGACGCCGAAGGCCATCACCACCAGGTCAGGTGTCTCGTCGAGCACTTGCGGCAGCAGGCGCTGGCAGGCCTCCACGGCGGTGATGCCGTTCTCCCCACAGGCCCGCCAGGCCAACGGGCGCTCCAGGCGGTCGGACAGCGCACGGGCCAACTGTCCCGGCAGTGCCCGTTCGAGCAGGTCGACTCCCACCCCCGCGACGGTGGACTCGCCAATCACCAGCAGCCGCAGCGGCTCACCGGCGAACCCCGCGCCCGCCAGCCCCCGCTCGGGACCGGCTGCCGGCGGCAGGCGCAGGGCGGTGCGGCGGGTATGCAGGGCAAGGGGCAGCATGAGGGGCATCAGCGTGACCGCCGATGCCCACCAGAGTGCCCCAGCCCAGCGGCTCACAGTTTGACGTCGACCGCCTGGGCGGAACGGGTCGCCTTGGCGCGGGCCAGGTCGGTGGACTCATCACGCGCCAGGGCCACGCCCATGCGGCGCTGGCCATCGACTTCAGGCTTGCCGAACAGGCGCAGCGCGGTGTCCGGCTCGTTCAGTGCGGCGGCGAGGTTGCCGAAGCTGACTTCGCCAGACTTGCCTTCCACCAGGATGACGGCGGAAGCCGACGGCCCCTGCTGGCGGATGGCTGGGATCGGCAGGCCGAGGATGGCGCGGGCGTGCAGGGCGAACTCGGAGAGGTCCTGGGAGATCAGGGTCACCAGCCCGGTGTCATGGGGGCGCGGCGAGACTTCACTGAACCAAACCTGGTCGCCCTTGACGAACAGTTCCACGCCGAACAGGCCACGGCCGCCCAGTGCCTCGGTCACGGCCTGGGCCACGCGCTCGGACTCGGCCAGCGCCTTCGGACTCATCGCCTGGGGTTGCCAGGACTCGTGGTAGTCGCCCTTCACCTGGCGGTGGCCGATGGGCGCGCAGAAGGTGGTGCCGCCGATGTGGCGCACGGTGAGCAGGGTGATCTCGTAGTCGAAGTCAATGAAGCCCTCGACGATGACCCGGCCCTTGCCGGCCCGGCCGCCCTCCTGGGCGTAGTCCCAGGCGGTCTGCAGGTCGGCATCGCTCTTCAGCACGGACTGGCCCTTGCCGGAGGAACTCATGATCGGCTTGACCACGCAGGGGTAGCCGACGCTGGCCACGGCGGCGCGGTAGTCCTCGAAAGTATCGGCGAAGTGGTAGGGCGAGGTGGGCAGGCCCAGTTCCTCGGCCGCCAGGCGGCGGATGCCCTCGCGGTTCATGGTCAGCTGCGCGGCGCGGGCAGTGGGAATGACGGTGTAGCCCTCGGCCTCCAGCTCCACCAGGGTGGCGGTGGCGATGGCTTCGATCTCCGGCACGATGTAGTGCGGCTTTTCCAGCTCGATGACACGGCGCAGGGCCTCGCCGTCCAGCATGCTGATGACGTGGCTGCGGTGGGCGACCTGCATGGCCGGTGCGTTCTCGTAGCGGTCCACGGCGATGACTTCAACGCCCAGGCGTTGCAGTTCGATCACCACTTCCTTGCCCAGCTCGCCAGAGCCGCAGAGCAGTACACGGGTCGCGCTCGGCGACAGCGGGGTTCCAATACGGGGCATCGGTGTTTCCTCGAAGGATGAAGAGTCGGTGAGGCGCCGGCGCGACCGGCGCCCGGAAGGGTCAGGCCATCAACTGGCCCTTGTCGCGCGCGCGCTCCAGGCAACGGGCCAGGACCTCGCGGCGCTCGGTGTTGTCCATGCGCCCCCAGCGGCTGATTTCATCAATGCTGCGCTGGCACCCGAGGCAGGTATCGTCGTCGTCCAGCGCACAGACGTGTACGCAAGGGGACGGTACGGGGCGTTCGATTTCCATCAGTCTTCCTGTTCGACCAGCTCGCGGGCGTAACGCTGGGCGTTGTGTACGTAGTGGGCGGCACTGGCTTCGAGCATTTTCTTCTGCGGCTCGGTCAGCTCGCGGACGATTTTACCGGGAGAGCCCATCACCAGCGAGCCATCGGGTATTTCCTTGCCCTCGGCGATCAGCGCATTGGCGCCGATGATGCAGTGCTTGCCGATCTTCGCCCCGTTGAGGATCACCGCGTTGATGCCGACCAGGCTGTAGTCGCCGACCGTGCAGCCGTGGAGCATGGCGTTGTGGCCAACGGTGACGCCCTTGCCGAGGGTCAGCGGGTAGCCCATGTCGGTGTGCATGACAGTGCCGTCCTGCACGTTGCTGTTCTCGCCGATGTGGATAAGTTCGTTGTCCCCGCGCAGCACGGCGCCGAACCAGACGCTGGCACCCGCATCCAGGCGCACCTTGCCGATCACCGAGGCGTCGGGGGCGATCCAGCTGTCGGGATGGGTTTCGACACGGGCGTTGCCCAGGCGGTATTTCATCAGGCGCTCCTGTAAGCAGGACTCAGGTGAGTTTGACGAAGGATTCCGGCGGCTCGCGCAGCTCGATGCCGGCATCGAAGATGAGGTTGACCAGCTCCACCACCATGATCGCGGTGAGGCCCCAGATCTTGTACCCGTCGTAGTGATAGCTGGGCACGTACCAGCTCTGCCCGAGGTAGTCGATGCGGTGGGTGACCTCGCGAGGGTCGTCGCGAAAGAACGACAGCGGCACGCTGAACACCGAGTCGATCTCGCCCCGGTTGGCACGGTACTCGACGTAATCGGGCACCAACCCGACGTAGGGCGTGACCTTGATGCCGTGGCGGGATACCAGCGTGCTCAACGGCCCGACCACCTCCACCAGCCCAGGCGGCAGGCCGATCTCCTCTTCCGCCTCGCGCAAGGCGGTATGGATCAGGTCGCGATCCTCGGGGTCACGTCGCCCACCGGGGAAAGCCACTTCGCCGCCATGGGTGGACAAGCCACTGGCACGCAGGGTCAGGATCAGTTCGGGTTCGTCGCTGCGGGTCACCGGCACCAGCACCGCTGCCTCGGGAAAGCTGCGCTCGATGGGCAGGTCGGACGGGGAATGGCTCCGCACCCGGCGGAGAAGCTCATCCAGCATGAAAGGTCTCGGTCTTTTGTTGTGCCGGGCATCATGGCACGAACCGCCAGGGGCCCCCAAGCCCCGTTCCGCCCACCGATCCGGCCCCCGCCACGCTTGCCGAGTCCCCGACCGGCGCGCCAAGATGACGATCTCCAACCGAGGGCACCCGATGAAGTTCTGCAGCCAGTGCGGCACCCCCGTGGTGCAACGCATCCCCCAGGGCGACAACCGCCTGCGCCATGTCTGCGATGCCTGCGACACGGTGCACTACCAGAACCCTCGCATCGTCGCCGGCTGCCTGCCGGTCTGGGGCCAGCAGGTGCTGCTGTGCCGCCGCGCCATCGAGCCCCGCCGTGGCTACTGGACGCTGCCGGCCGGCTTCATGGAGAACGGCGAGACCATGGAACAGGCCGCCGCCCGGGAAACCGCCGAGGAGGCTTGCGCCCGGGTCCACAACCTGCGCCTGTACACGCTGTTCGACCTGCCGCACATCAGCCAGGTCTACACCCTGTTCCTCGCCGACCTCACCGACCTGGACTTCGCCGCCGGCGAGGAAAGCCTCGAGGTGCGGCTGTTCCACGAGCACGAGATCCCTTGGTCCGAGCTGGCTTTTCCCACTGTGGGCCGTACCTTAGAATGCTTCTTCGCCGACCGGGTGCAGCAGGTCTACCCGGTACGCAACGAACCGCTGGCCCCTCTGGTGGCCCATCACAAGAAAGCCTGATCGCTGCCAACACGTGTTCCCGGGGATGCTGTAGATGCGCTGGATGCTCCTAGCCTTTGTTTTCCTGTTCACCACCCTTTCCCACGCCAGCGCTGCACCCGCCCTGGGCGGCAAGCCCATCGACAAGGTGCTGGTGGTGAAGTCCGAGCGCAAGCTGCTGCTCATGAACCGCGGTGACATCCTCAAGAGCTACCGCATCTCCCTGGGCAAGCAACCCAACGGGCCGAAGCTGCGCGAGGGCGACCAGCGCACCCCCGAGGGCTTCTACTGGATCGACTGGCGCAAGACCAGCGACAAGTTCAACCTGGCCATGCACATCTCCTACCCCAACGCCCGCGACGCCAAGCTGGCCCGCGAGAAGGGCGTGCCCCCGGGCGGCATGATCATGATCCACGGCACCCCACTGGACGAGGAGTATCCCGAGTGGTACTTCCACACCCTCGACTGGACCGAAGGCTGCATCGCCATGAAGAACGCCGACATGCGCGAAATCTGGAGCCTGGTGAAGGACGGCACGCTGATCGAGATCCGCCCCTGAGCCCAGCCCCAATAGAAAAGGCGCCTTGAAGGCGCCTTTTTCATACCTGGCTGATCAACTCAGAACACCAGGTCCGACAACCGCCACACCTCGAAGGCCGGGGTCTCGTAGGGATGGGCCTTCTTCAAAGCCCGCACCGCGTCGTGGATCAGCTCATCGGCCACCACCATCTCCACCTTCCACTCGGGCAGGTGCTCGACCTGCCCCACCTGGCCGATGAATGGATCAGCACCGTCAAGGGGCCTGAACTGTCCCTGGCCAAGGGACTGCCAGCAGCAACTGTCATAGGCGCCAATGCGCCCACCACCCGCTGCGAAGACCGCCTGCTTGACGGGTTCGGCATGGGATTCCGGCACGTAGAAGCACAGCTTGTACATCAATAGCTCCGTCAGGAAATAACCGGCTGGACGATGATGGCAGGATGATGCCATCGAACACTGACCGTCCGCCAAGACTTTATGAAACCGCTGAATCGACCCGCCATTCGACTGGCGGAAACACGCCGTGTTCAGCCAGGGCTGGAGAAAAACGACGGGTCACCCACCGGTCCAGAAGCGCCGCCAACGCGCCTTGAAACCGACGGTTTCGGGCGCATGGCTGCCATCACACCAGGGCAGGCGACGGGATCGACCACAACGACAGAGCAGCAGGATACGGGGACGTTCGGCCTGGAAGGCGAGCCCTTGTCGACAATCGAGAGGGCAGTCGGGAAGCCGGGGCGAATGCCCACAGCGGCAGAGCAGGAGGCGCACGCCAGGCTCGACCTGGCGCACTTCAGGCAGCCCGCCCTCCTCCCCCGGAGCCGGGAGAGGAGGACCGGCAGGGTCGTCAGTCGACCCAGACACGCGCGTTGCGGAACATGCGCATCCAGCCGGCGTCTTCCTGCCACTCGTCGGGGCGCCAGGAGTTCTGCACGGCGCGGAACACGCGCTCCGGGTGCGGCATCATGATGGTCACGCGGCCATCGCGGCTGGTGAGGCCGGTGATGCCACGGGGCGAACCGTTGGGGTTGGCCGGGTAGCTCTCGGTGACCTTGCCGTGGTTGTCGACGAAGCGCAGGGACACGCAACCGGACAGGTCTGCTTCCAGCAGGGCTTCCTCGCTCTCGAACTCGGCATGGCCTTCACCGTGGGCGATGGCGATGGGCATGCGCGAACCGGCCATGCCGCGCAGGAAGATCGAGGCCGACTCCTGCACCTGCACCATGGCGACGCGCGCCTCGAACTGCTCCGAGCGGTTGCGCACGAAGTGCGGCCAGAACTCCGTGCCGGGGATCAGCTCGTGCAGGTTGGACATCATCTGGCAACCGTTGCACACGCCCAGGGCGAAGCTGTCCTTGCGCTCGAAGAAGGCCTGGAAGCCATCGCGGGCACGGGCGTTGAAGAGGATGGACTTGGCCCAGCCCTCGCCAGCGCCGAGCACGTCGCCGTAGGAGAAGCCACCGCAGGCCACCAGGCCCTTGAAGTCTTCCAGGCTGATGCGACCGGCGAGGATGTCGCTCATGTGCACGTCGATGGCCGAGAAGCCGGCGCGGTCGAACGCCGCCGCCATCTCCACCTGGCCGTTGACGCCCTGCTCGCGCAGGATCGCCACCTGGGGACGCACACCCTTCTTGATGTAGGGCGCGGCGATGTCCTGGTTGACGTCGAAGGACAGCTTGGCGCTCAGGCCGGGGTTCTCTTCGTCGAGGAGAACGTCGAACTCCTGGTCGGCACACACGGCGTTGTCGCGCAGGCGCTGGATCTGGTAGCTGGTCTCGGCCCACTGGCGCTGCAGCATGCGGCGCTCGCCGGTGAAGACCGCCTCGCCATTGAAGGCGATGGCAACGCTGGCACTGTTGAGCGGACGGCCGATCACCGCCACGCAGTCGCCCAGGCCGGCAGCGCTGAACTGGGCCAGCACCTCGGCGGTGGCGCCCTGCTGGACCTGGATGACGGCACCCAGCTCCTCGTTGAACAGCACGGCGGGCAGCTCGGCGGCGGCATCGGCCAGGGCGTCCAGTTGCAGGTCCAGGCCACAGTGGCCGGCAAAGGCCATTTCCAGCACGGTGGTCATCAGGCCACCGTCGGAGCGGTCGTGGTAGGCCAGCAGCAGGCCGTCCTGGTTCAGGCCCTGGATCACCGCGAAGAAGGCCTTCAGGTCCTCGGCATCATCCACGTCCGGCGCGGCCTGGCCGAGCTTGGCGTAGGTCTGGGCGAGGATCGAGCCACCCATGCGGTTCTGGCCACGACCCAGGTCGATGAGGATCAGGTCGGTGTCACCCTTGTCCAGGCGCAGTTGCGGGGTCAGGGTGCGGCGCACGTCTTGCACCGGAGCGAAGCCGGAGATGACCAGGGACAGCGGCGAGGTGACGGACTTGTCCACACCCTCGTCCTGCCAGCGGGTCTTCATGGACATGGAGTCCTTGCCCACCGGGATGGTGATGCCCAGCGCCGGGCACAGCTCCATGCCCACGGCCTTGACCGTGTCGTACAGACGGGCGTCTTCACCGGGGTGGCCGGCAGCGGCCATCCAGTTGGCGGACAGCTTGATGTCGGAAAGCTTCTCGATGCGCGCTGCCGCCAGGTTGGTGATGGCCTCGCCAACAGCCATGCGGCCGGACGCCGGGGCGTCCAGCAGGGCCAGCGGGGTGCGCTCGCCCATGGCCATGGCTTCGCCGGTGTAGACGTCGAAGCTGGTGGCGGTCACGGCACAGTCGGCCACCGGCACCTGCCAGGGGCCGACCATCTGGTCGCGAGCCACAAGGCCGGTGATGGTGCGGTCGCCGATGGTGATCAGGAAGCTCTTGCTGGCCACGGCCGGGTGGCGCAGCACGCGGGACACGGCGTCTTCCAGCGCAACGGTGGTGGCGTCGAAATCATCGCCCTGCTCGGCTTCACGGGTGACGCTGCGGTGCATGCGCGGCGGCTTGCCCAGCAGCACGTTGAGCGGCATGTCCACCGGCTTGTTGCCGAAGTGGCTGTCGGCGACGGTCAGGTGCGGCTCCTCGATGGCCTCGCCAACCACCGCGAAGGGGCAGCGCTCGCGTTCACAGATGGCCTTGAAGCGCTCGAAGTCAGCGGCGTCAACCGAGAGCACATAGCGCTCCTGGGACTCGTTGCACCAGATTTCCAGCGGGCTCATGCCCGGCTCGTCGTTGGGCACGGCGCGAAGTTCGAAGCGACCACCACGGCCGCCATCGTTGATCAGCTCCGGCAGGGCGTTGGAGATGCCGCCGGCACCCACGTCGTGGATGAACTTGATGGGGTTCTCGGCGCCCAGTTGCCAGCAACGGTCGATCACTTCCTGGCAGCGACGCTCCATCTCGGGGTTGTCGCGCTGCACGGAGGCGAAGTCCAGGTCGGCGGAGCTGGCGCCCGTGGCCATGGAGGACGCGGCGCCACCACCCAGGCCGATGAGCATGGCCGGGCCACCGAGGACGATCAGCTTGGCGCCGATGGAGATTTCGGCCTTCTGCACATGGTCCGCGCGGATGTTGCCCATGCCGCCAGCGAGCATGATCGGCTTGTGGTAGCCACGCACTTCTTCGCCACGGGGCGACTGGACCGCCTGCTCGAAGGTACGGAAGTAGCCGTTCAGCGCAGGGCGGCCGAACTCGTTGTTGAACGCGGCACCGCCCAGCGGGCCCTCGATCATGATGTCCAGCGCGGTGACGATGCGCTCGGGCTTGCCGTAGGGCTTCTCCCAGGGCTGCTCGAAGCCGGGGATCTGCAGGTTGGAGACGGTGAAACCGGTCAGGCCGGCCTTGGGCTTGGCACCGCGACCGGTGGCGCCTTCGTCACGGATCTCGCCGCCGGAGCCGGTGGAGGCACCGGGGAACGGGGCGATGGCGGTCGGGTGGTTGTGGGTCTCCACCTTCATCAGGATGTGCACGGGCTCTTCGGTCGCGCCGTACTGGCGGGTGGCCGGGTTGGGGAAGAAGCGGCCGGCGGTGAAGCCCTCGATGACCGACGCGTTGTCCTTGTAGGCAGACAGCACGCCTTCGCGGTTCATCTCGTAGGTGTTCTTAATCATGCCGAACAGGCTCTTCTCCTGCGCCTGGCCGTCAATGTCCCAACTGGCGTTGAAGATCTTGTGGCGGCAGTGCTCGGAGTTGGCCTGGGCGAACATCATCAGCTCGACGTCATGGGGGTTGCGCCCCATCTCGTTGAAGCTCTTCACCAGGTAGTCGATCTCGTCATCGGCCAGGGCCAGGCCCAGCTCGACGTTGGCCTTCTCCAGGGCGGCGCGACCGCCCCCGAGAACGTCCACCACGGTGAGCGGCTTGGGCTCGGCATGGCTGAACAGGGCGGACGCGGCTTCCAGCTCGCCCAGCACCAGTTGGGTCATGCGGTCGTGCAGGACACTGGCGATCACCTGAGCATCGGCGTCCGAGAGCTGACCGGCGATGTAGTAGGCGATGCCGCGCTCGATGCGCTGGATCTTCGCCAAGCCGCAGTTGCGGGCGATGTCGGTGGCCTTGCTGGACCAGGGCGAGATGGTGCCGAAACGCGGGACCACCAGGAACAGGCGTCCCGCAGGCTCCTGCACCGGCACACTCGGCCCGTACTGGAGCAGCCGTGCCAGCACCTTCTCCTCATCGGCGTCGAGCACGCCGGTGACTTCGGCAAAGTGGGCGAACTCGGCGTACAGACCGGAGACGGCGGGTACCTTCTGGATCAGTTGCTCGAGCAGTTTGCCGTGACGGAAGGCGGAAAGGGCGGGGGCACCGCGCAGGATCAACATCGTCGGGACAGCCTCTGGGAAGGGGTGTACTGGGAGGCCGTGCATTCTAGCCTAAAGGACCTCTTTTCGGCATCTTCGACGAAGCGGGACGACAGCAGGTTCTGAGGACGCTGTATTCCCCGTCCCACGCCGCCTCAAGCCGTTTCGGCTAGCAGAGAAGAATCTTGCTGTCGAGATATGGCAAGAAACGGCGTTTGCGTATACTGCGCCGATGTTCACCCCACCCGTGTTCCGCACGCGCCGTGCCCTGTGGCTGATGGCGACCGGAATCCTCCTGTTGCTCGGCGGCTGCAAACAGCCCAATACCCTCGAGCGCATCCAGGAGGAGGGCGTTCTACGCGTGGTCACCCGCAACAGCCCGGCCACCTATTTCCAGGACCGCAACGGGGAAACCGGTTTCGAGTACGAACTGGTCAAGCGCTTCGCCGACGACCTGGGTGTGCGCCTGGAAATCGAGACCGCCGACAACATCGACGACCTCTTCGGCCGCCTCGGCCAGGTCAAGGGGCCGGTCCTGGCCGCAGCCGGTTTGGTGGCCAGCGATGCCCGCCAGCGCCAGGTGCGCTTTTCCCACCCGTATCTGGAAGTCACCCCTCAGGTCATCTACCGCAATGGCGCACGCCGCCCTACCCGCCCGGAAGATCTGGTGGGCCAGCGCATCCTGGTGCTCAAGGGCAGCAGTCATGCCGAGCAACTCGCCGCCCTCAAGGCCCAGTACCCGGCGCTGAACTACGAGGAGTCCGACGAAGTCGAGATCGTCGACCTGCTGCGCATGGTGGACGAAGGCCAGATCGACCTGACCCTGGTGGACTCCAACGAACTGGCCATGAACCAGGTCTACTTCCCCAACGTGCGCGTCGCCTTCGACCTGAGCGATGCCAGCAACCTGGCCTGGGCGGTCGCCCCCGGCGAGGACAGCAGCCTGCTCGACCAGGTCAACGATTTCCTCGACAAGGCCAAGCAGAACGGCACCCTGCAGCGCCTGAAGGATCGTTACTACGGTCATGTCGACGTCCTCGGCTACGTCGGCGCCTACACCTTCGCCAAACACCTGCAGCAACGCCTGCCCAAGTACGAACAGCATTTCCGCCAAGCCTCCCAGAGCCACCAGGTGGACTGGCGGCTGCTGGCCGCCATCGGCTACCAGGAGTCGCTCTGGCAGCCCACCGCCACCTCCAAGACCGGCGTGCGCGGACTGATGATGCTGACCCAGGACACCGCCAAGGCCATGGGCGTGTCCAATCGGCTGGACGCCCGCCAGAGCATCGGCGGCGGCAGCAAGTACTTCGCCATGATCAAGGCCGGCCTCTCGGATGACCTCAAGGAGCCGGATCGCACCTGGTTCGCCCTGGCCGCCTACAACATCGGCATCGCCCACCTGGGCGACGCTCGCAAGCTGGCGGAAGCCGAGGGCCTGAACCCGAACAAGTGGCTCGACGTGAAGCAGATGCTGCCACGCCTCTCGCAGAAGCAGTGGTACCGCAAGACCCGTTACGGCTACGCCCGGGGTGGCGAGACGGTGCATTTCGTGCAGAACATCCGCCGCTACTACGACATCCTCACCTGGGTGACCCAGCCGCAGATGGAAGGCACCGAAGTGGCCGCGGGCAGCCTCCACGTACCGGGCATCGACAAGACGCCACCGGCCGACGGCGCCAACGAGAAGCTCTGAAGCTCGAACAGCCCCCACGAAAAAGCCCGCATCACCGCGGGCTTTTTCGTACCTGGGCGCTTACCAACCCGAAGGCAACAGGTTCAGCGCGCTGCAGATCGCATAAGCCGCGCTGGCCAGGTAGATCATCACGATCACCACCTGGATGGCCGGGTGGGCGATCCAGCCACAGGACCAGGCCGGCTGCAGGTCGCCCTGGCGGCGGGCCGCGCGCAGCATCAGGATCGGCATGATCGAGAGGATCACGCCACTGAAGGCACCGGCGAAGTACAGGGCGTTCACGAAGCCGACCATGCCGCTGTAGGCGAGCACGAAGGGCGGCACGCAGACGATGCCCAGCACCACCAGGCGGGTCTTGGGCCGGGACTCGGAGCCGAGGGCATGGAACTTGTCGAAGATGTTGGTCAGGAAGCTGCCGCCCAGGCCCCAGTAGGAGGTGAGCATGGCGCACAGGGCGAAGGTGTTGGCGGTGTAGAACGCCCACTGGCCCAGCGCCTCGCCCCAGGCCAGGGTGGCCACCTCGGTCTGGCCGTCCAGCCCGGTAAGGGCGATCACCGACATCGGCACGATGGCCAGCAGGCAGAAGGTCAGCACCATGCCGGTGATCACCGCCTTGGGCAGTTGCTCCGGCGCGTGGCTGAAGCCACGGGCCATCTCCGGGACGATGTACTGCGCGGAGAAGCAGAACACGGCGATGTTGAACACCGGCACCATGTAGACCCAGTCACCTTCCAGCAGGCGCGCCACGTCGGTGTGCTCGTTGAGCAGCGTCGCTATCACCAGCAGCACGATCATGCTGAGCATGCCGATGCTGATGAACTTCTCACCCTTGCCGATAGCACCCAGGCCCAGATAGAGCACGAGCGCGGCCGGGATGAAGAACACCAGGCTGCCCACTGCCGGGCTGATGCCGAGGAAAGCCGCGAGGATCTTGCCGCTGCCGCTCATGTAGGCGATCAGTGCGCCGATGCTGTTGACCGCCACCGACAGGAAGATCGCCCAGGAACCGAAGGAGCCCACGTAGCGCTGGGCCAGGCCGCTCAACTGGCTGTGGGTACGGGTGCGCAGGGCCGTTTCGGAGACGTAGAGCATGGAGATAGTGGTGAACACACCGGCCACTGCCAGCCATATGAGCAGCGGCATGAATCCGGCCTTGCGACTGGCGTAGGCCATGGACAGAACGCCAGCGCCGATGTTGGTGCCCACGATCATGGCCACCGCCTCCAGGAAGGTCAGACGCTTGACCTCCAGCCCGGAGGCATCCACCGCCCCCTCTTCCGCCACCCCGAGGTGGGACCGCACTTGCGTTTCACTCATCACAGCACCCTCGACATCATTCAACGGATCAGGAGGGCCACGCCGAACTGCCACGGCCTTGCGTCATCGTCGAAACGGGCACTGCGGGACAACGGGACTGCGGGCGCCTCCTGGCAATGCAACATCCAGCCGGCTCAAGGAAGAACCGCTCTAGGACGCCATTTCTGGCGGCCGCGCACCTTACCACAGCATTTCTGTAGGACAAGACCGGCAGCCTGCGACCTTGGTCGCAGGGCCTCAGCTCTCCCGACGGGCGGCGCGACGGGCCTGGAAGAAACCGGACAGCAGTTCGCTGCAGGCCTCGCCCAGTACCCCGCCCTCCACCAGCACCTGGTGATTGAGGAAGGCCTGCTCGAAGAACCGGCCACGGCTGATCGCCACCCCGGCCTTCGGCTCGGTGGCACCGTAGACCACACGGGCGATGCGCGAGTGGACGATGAGCCCGGCACACATGCTGCAGGGCTCCAGGGTGACGTAGAGGGTGGCCCCCACCAGCCGGTAGTTCTCCAGGGCCTGGGCCGCGTCGCGGATCGCCACCATCTCGGCATGGGCACTGGGATCGTGGCGGGAAATGGGACAGTTGAAGCCGCGCCCCACCACCTGTCCGTCGTGCACCACCAGCGCGCCCACGGGCACCTCGCCCAGGGCCGCACCCTGGGCGGCCAGGGCCAGCGCCTCCTGCATGAAGCGCTCGTCCTGGCTGCGGTCGATGAACATCGGCTGGCGCACGGTCAGGCCACCTCAATGGCGGCCATCAGGCCGGTTTCCATGTGGTCGATCACGTGGCAGTGGAACATCCAGACACCAGGGTTATCCGCCACCAGCGCGATGCGCGCGGTCTCGTTCTTGCCCAGCAGGTAGGTGTCGGTGAAGTACGGGATGATCGACTTGCGGTCCGAGCCCAGCACCTTGAACGACATGCCGTGCAAGTGGATGGGGTGCAGGTACTGGGCCATGTTGCGCAGCTCGAAGATATAGTGGCCGCCCTTCTTCAAGGTGGCGATGGGCCGGTCCGCACAGGTCTTGTCGTTGATGTCCCAGGCCTTGCCGTTGATCTGCCAGTAGTTGCTGGGCTTGCCGGCGGCGCTGACCAGGGTGGCGGCCCACTCGAAGCGGAAGCTCAGCGTCTCGGCCTTGGCCAGGTCGGGCTCGGGAATCGGGTTGGGCGGCAACGCAGGCGGCCACTCCCCTGCCGGCTCGGTGCTCGGCACGCTGCGCAGGGTGGCCAGACGCAGCGGCCCGTTGCGCATGGACAGCTCCTGCCCCGCCTCCGGCACCTTGATGCCCAGCTCGATGCGCATGCCCGGGCCCAGCCAGTATTCCTTGCCCAGTGGACGCGGCTCGATGGGGTTGCCGTCCAGGGCGTAGATGCGCGCATCGGCGCCTGGCAGGTTGAGCCGGTAGGTGATGGTGCTGTCCAGGTTCAGCAGGCGCAGACGAACCACCTGCCCGGCTGGCAGGTCGAGGGTCGGCGTGGGCTGGCCGTTGATGGTGGTGAGCCGTCCCCGGGTACCTTCGCGCGCGGCCTCTCGGGGCACGCTGAAGGCGGTGAAAGCGCCTTCCGGATCGACGTGCCAGGTCTTCAGCGAGAGCACCCGCTCATGGCGGAAGCCGGACGGCTCGCGCTCCTCGACGATCAGCGGCCCCACCAGCCCGCGCCCAAGCTGCACCGCACTGGACTCGTGGGGGTGGTACCAGAAGCTGCCGGCGTCGTCGGTGCGGAAGCGGTAGTCGAAGTACTCGCCCGGCAGCACCGGCAACTGCGAAACATAGGGCACGCCATCCATCTCCAGCGGCAGGCGGATGCCGTGCCAATGTACGGTGGTGGGCTCGTCCAGCTTGTTGATGAAGCGCACCCGCAGCCAGTCGCCCTGGCGCGAGCGCAGTTCCACGCCCGGCGCCTGGCCGCCATAGCCCCAGGCCGGGGTGGTGTGGCCGGGGACCAGTTCGAGGTCGAAGGGGGCGGCGATCAGTTCATAGTCATGGGTCTTGGCATCGAGGGAACGGCCCAGCCAGTAGCGGGCGGCGCCACCGGCACCAAGGCCGACCACGCCGAGGCCGACAAGGCCGCCGAGAATCTGTCTGCGGGTGAATGACACGGGTGCAGGCTCCTGTGAGTAAGGCATCGGGCCCATCAGGCGTTACGCGGCCACTCTGTTGGCGGCCTCATCATCGCGGCCCGGGGGCCGCTCGCAGGTCGCGCATTTTCGCACAGCCCTCCCCTTGCGGGGCGGCAGCCCGCCGTGGCGCGATGCCACAGCGGGATCAGCCACGACGGCCGAGGTAGGCGCGTGTGGTGAGCAGGTACACCGGCAGGCCGGACACCAGCACGATCAGCGCCGCATAGGGTGCCGCAGCGGCGTATTCCAGGTTGGCCGTGTGGGACCACACGGCGGTCGCCAGGGTATCCAGCCCGGTGGGGCCTAGGATCAGCGTGGCGGTCAGCTCCTTCATGCAATCGAGGAACACCAGCACGAAGCCGGCACCAATGGCCGGGAAGATGATCGGCAGGGTCACCCGCAGGAAGGCCAGGAACGGCGTCTGCCCCAGGGTCTGGGCGGCTTCCTCCAACTGTGGCGAGGCCTTCTCCAGGGCCACCCGCAACGGCGACTGGGCCATAGGCATGAACAGCAGGGCGTAGGCCACCAGCAACAGCAGGGTGGTCTGGTACAGCGACGGCGCATAACCCAGTGCGAAGAACACCAGGGACAGCGCGATGACCAGCCCCGGCAGCGCATGCAACAGGTACGGCAGGCGATCGGCCAGACGCGCCAGGCGCCCGTGGTAGCGCACCACCACCAGGCACACCGGCAGGGCCAGCAGGCAACTGATCAGCGCCCCGCCGAAGGAAAGATAGAGGGACGAGCCAAGGGTGCGGAGGATATCGCCGAGCGGGAAGGCGGCGGAGCTGCCTTCATGAATCCAGAAGCCCAGGGTCACCAGCGGCACCAGCGAGCCCACTACCACCAGGGCCACCAGTACCCCTTGCACCAGCCAGTCCCAGTGCCCCAGGCGCACCGGCGCGATGCGCCGCGCCACGCCCTGCCCGGTGCGTGCATGGCCACGGCCACGCAGGCGCAGCTCCAGGCCCATCAGCAGCATGCACAGGGCCAGCAGCAGGGCGGAGAGCATCGCCGCGTTGGCGTTGCTGAACTCCAGTTCGAACTGTTGATAGATGGCGGTGGTGAAGGTCTGGTAGCGCATGATCGACGGCGCGCCGAACTCCACCAGCATGTGCAGCGCCACCAGCAGGCTGGTGCCCATCAGCACCGGGCGCAGCAGCGGCAGGGTCACCCGCCAGAACACCTGGCGCCGGGTGTAACCGAGCATGCGCGCGGACTCTTCCAGGGCCGGGTCGAGGTTGCGCAAAGTGGCCATCACCGGCAGGTACACCAGCGGGTACTTGGACAGCACCATCACCAGCACCGTGCCCCACAGCCCCTCGAATGCAGGGCTGAGGGAAATCCAACTGAAGCCGGCGACGAAGGCCGGGATGGCGAACGGCAGGCAGAGCAGCACATTCCACTGCCGGCGACCGCGCAGGTCGCTGCGCTCCACACACCAGGCCAGCGCCAGGCCGAGCAGTGCGCAGCCGGCGGTGACCGCCACCATCAGCTTCAGGGTGTTGCCCAGCAGGTGGAACACGAAGGGCCGCCACAGCAGTTGCCAGGCGGTGTGCCAGCCGGACTCCCAACTGCGCACCGCCACGTAGAACAACGGCAAGGCCGCTACCAGCAGCAGCGCCATGACCGGCACCTGCAGCCAGATCGGCGGCGTGCGTCGCCGGCGGCTGGGCACCAGCGAGGGTGTGTCCGGCAGCGCCGGGTCGACGGCTTCGGCGTGCATCAGTTCAGCCCGACCTCGCGTTCGAGTTCCAGGGCGTCCTCGGCCAGGCCGATGTCGGAGGCGCTGAGTTTCGGCGGGCGCAGTTGGTCATAGGGCTTGAGCAGCGGATCAGCCGGCACCTTCGGGTTCACCGGGTATTCGGCCGACTGGCTGAGGATGGCCTTCTGGCCTTCTTCGCTGAGCATGAAGGCGACGAACTGCTGGGCCTCCTTCGGGTGCTTGCTGGCCTTCACCACGGCCACGCCGGAAACGCTGGCCAGGCCACCGGCATCACCATCGGCGAAGTAGTGCAGCTTGCTGTTCAGCTCACCCTTCTCCTTCTTCAGCGCCATCCAGTAGTAGCTGTTGATCAGGGCGGCGGCGACCTCGCCGTTCTCCACCGCCTTCATGGCGATGACGTTGTTGGTGTAGGTGGAGCCGAAGGCCTTCAGGCCGGTCAGCCACTCCTCGGCCTTCTCGCGGCCCTGCAGCTTGATGATCGCGGCCACCTGGCCGAGGAACTCACCGCTGCTGGGCACGAAGGCGATCTTGCCGCTCCACTCCGGATCGGCGACGTCGAGCACGCTCTGCGGCAGGGGTTGGTCGCCCAGCTCCTTCGGGTTGTAGGCCAGCACGCGGACCCGGGAGGTGACGCCGATCCAGTGGCCGGCGGGGTCGGCGTACTGCGGCTCGACCTGCTTGAGCAGCGCGTCGTCCACCTTGGCCAGCAGGCCCTGGTTGGCCAGCTTGATCAGCGGCGGTGCTTCCTCGGTGTAGATGATGTCGGCGGGCGAGCGTTCGCCTTCCTCGGCGATCTGGTTGGCCAACTGGCCACCACCGCCCTTGCGGATGCGCACCTGGATGCCGGTGGCCTTGGTGAAGGCCTCGGCCACGGCCTTGCCGGTGGCTTCGTGCTGCCCGTTGTAGAGGGTCAGGGTCACTGCGTCATCGGCGCGGGCCGCCAGCGGCAGCAGGAGGCCGAGGGACAGCAGGCCGGCGCCACAGGCGCGGACCAACGCAGTTGCGAGACGTACCGACATGTAACCACTCCTCTGAACTCAGCAATGATCTGTAATGATTATACGGATCAACTGCTGCTCATTCTCAAGAAATGTCTGCGACACAAGGCATCAGGCGAGGGACGGTCGCAGGGCCGCCACACGAAAAAGGCGCGGATCGCATGAGCGGTCCGCGCCTTCGTTCATCCAGCGATCAGGGGCGCTGGATCACTCCCACTCGATGGTCGCCGGCGGCTTGCTCGACACGTCGTAGGTGACGCGGGAGATGCCTTCGATCTCGTTGATGATGCGGTTGGAGACCTTTTCCAGCAGCTCGTAGGGCAGGTGCGCCCAGCGTGCGGTCATGAAGTCGATGGTTTCCACGGCGCGCAGGGCGACGACCCAGGCGTAGCGACGGCCGTCACCGACCACGCCCACGGATTTCACCGGCTGGAACACCACGAAGGCCTGGCTGGTCTTGTGGTACCAGTCGAAGGCGCGCAGTTCCTCGATGAAGATGTGGTCCGCGCGACGCAGCAGGTCGGCGTACTCCTTCTTCACCTCGCCGAGGATGCGCACGCCCAGGCCCGGGCCCGGGAACGGGTGGCGGTAGACCATGTCATAGGGCAGGCCCAGTTCGAGGCCGATCTTGCGTACCTCGTCCTTGAACAGCTCGCGCAGCGGCTCGACCAGTTCAAACTGCATGTCTTCCGGCAGGCCACCGACGTTGTGGTGGGACTTGATCACGTGGGCCTTGCCGGTCTTGGCGCCAGCCGACTCGATCACGTCCGGGTAGATGGTGCCCTGGGCGAGGAACTTCACGTCCTGCAGCTTGGTGGCTTCCTCATCGAAGACTTCGATGAAGGTGCGGCCGATGATCTTGCGCTTCTCTTCCGGGTCGGCAACGCCGGCCAGGCGGCCCAGGAACTTGTCCTCGGCATTGGCGCGGATGACCTTCACGCCCATGTTCTCGGCGAACATGGCCATCACCTGGTCACCTTCGTGCAGGCGCAGCAGGCCGTTATCGACGAAGACGCAGGTCAGTTGGTCGCCGATGGCCTTGTGCAGCAGCGCTGCGACTACCGAGGAGTCGACGCCGCCGGACAGGCCCAGCAACACCTTGTTGCTGCCCACCTGGGCACGAACGGTGGCGATGGCGTCTTCGACGATGTTCGACGGGGTCCACAACGCGGCGCAGCCGCAGATGTCCAGCACGAAGCGGGAAAGGATGCGCCCGCCCTGCTTGGTGTGGGTCACTTCCGGGTGGAACTGCACGCCGTAGTAGGCGCGGCTGTCATCGGCCATGGCGGCGATCGGGCAGCTCGGGGTGCTGGCGAGGATGTGGAAGCCCTCGGGCATGGCGGTGACCTTGTCGCCGTGGCTCATCCACACGTCCAGGCCCAACACGCCGTCAGCGTCGACGTGATCTTCGATGCCGTCCAGCAGGCGTGCCTTGCCGACCACGTCGACACGGGCGTAGCCGAATTCGCGCAGGTCGGAACCCTGAACCTTGCCGCCGAGCTGCTCGGCCATGGTCTGCATGCCGTAGCAGATGCCGAACAGCGGAACGTTGAGGTCGAACACCGCCTGCGGGGCGCGCGGGCTGTTGGCCTCATGCACCGACTCCGGGCCGCCGGCGAGGATGATGCCCTTGGGCGCGAAGGCGCGGATGGCATCGTTTTCCATGTCGAACGGGTGGATTTCGCAGTACACGCCGATCTCGCGAACGCGGCGGGCGATCAGTTGGGTGTACTGGGAACCGAAGTCGAGGATCAGGATGCGGTGAGCGTGGATGTCTTGATGAGCCATGTGCTTCCCCTGGGAAAGTGGCTGAAACGCTGAAGGCTGAAGGCTGGACGAAACCCTGTCCGTCCAGCCCCCAGCCTCCAGCTCCAGTGAAGTGTCAGTTAGCCGACCCGGTAGTTCGGCGCTTCCTTGGTGATCTGCACGTCATGCACGTGGGACTCGGCCATGCCGGCACCGGTGATACGCACGAACTGCGGCTTGGTGCGCATCTCTTCGACGGTGGCGCAGCCGGTGTAGCCCATGGAGGCGCGCAGGCCGCCCATCAGCTGGTGGACGATGGCAGTCAGGCTGCCCTTGTAAGGTACGCGGCCTTCGATGCCTTCCGGCACCAGCTTCTCGGCACCGGCGGCGGAGTCCTGGAAGTAGCGGTCGGACGAGCCCTGGGACTGCGCCATGGCGCCCAGCGAACCCATGCCACGGTAGGCCTTGTAGGAACGGCCCTGGAACAGTTCGACCTCGCCCGGCGCCTCTTCGGTACCGGCGAACATGGAGCCCATCATCACGCAGGACGCGCCGGCCACGATGGCCTTGGACAGGTCGCCGGAGAAGCGGATGCCGCCGTCGGCGATCAGCGGAACGCCGGTGCCGGCGAGAGCGGCGGCAACGTTGGCGATGGCGGAGATCTGCGGTACGCCGACGCCGGCGACGATACGGGTGGTGCAGATGGAGCCCGGGCCGATGCCGACCTTGACCGCATCGGCGCCGGCCTCGGCCAGGGCCTTGGCAGCTTCGCCGGTGGCGATGTTGCCGCCGATCACCTGGACTTGCGGGTAGGTTTCCTTGACCCAGCGAACGCGGTCGATCACGCCCTTGGAGTGGCCGTGAGCGGTGTCCACCACCACCACGTCGACGCCTGCGGCAACCAGGGCTGCGACGCGCTCGCCGGTATCGGCACCGGTGCCGACCGCTGCGCCGACGCGCAGGCGGCCCTGCTCGTCCTTGGAGGCCAGCGGGTAGGTCTTGGCCTTCTCGATGTCACGGAAGGTGACCAGGCCACGCAGGTAGAAGTTCTCGTCCACCACCAGCATCTTCTCGATGCGGTTCTCGTAGAGCTTGGCCTTGATGTCGTCCAGCGGGGTGCCTTCACAAACGGTGACCAGCTTGTCCTTGTGGGTCATGATCGCCGCCACGGTGTCGCCGGCGTTCGGTTTGAAGCGCAGGTCGCGGCCGGTGACGATGCCGACCAGTTCGCCCTCTTCCACCACCGGGAAGCCGGAGAAGCCGCACTCGCGGGCGATCTGCAGCAGCTCGATGATCTTGGTGGAGGGGGTGACGGTGACCGGGTCACGGACGATGGCGGTCTCGTGACGCTTGACCTTGCGGACCTCGGCAGCCTGCTGCTCGATGGTCATGTTCTTGTGGACGATGCCGATGCCGCCTTCCTGAGCCATGGCGATGGCCAACCGGGCTTCGGTCACGGTATCCATCGCGGCGGATACCAGGGGAATGTTCAGTTCGATGCCACGGGTCAGTCGGGTCTTGAGACTGACGTCCTTCGGCAGGACCTCGGAATACCCCGGGATCAGGAGTACGTCGTCGAAGGTAAGGGCTTCTTGGCTGATGCGCAGCATGGCGGGGGCTCCCAGGCGGGAAAATTGGAAGCGCGGCATTATATCCCAGCTGCGCACGGGCGCTCAATTGGCCATCACACACCGACGACAGGTCTCATGCCTGCGTCAGATAACGCGCCACCAGCGCCACGCCACTGCACAGCACCAGCCAGGTCACCAGCCGGACGAACGTCTCCCGCGACAGGCGCAACGTCACCCGCCGCCCCACCCACAACCCGGCGGCCATCCCCGGCAGCAGGCACAGGGCGATCAGCAGCAACGAGGCATCGGCATAGAAGCCCGCCAGCAGGAACAACCCGAGGCGGACGAAGGTGCTGCACCCGATCAGTGCGCTCTGGGTGGCGCGGATCTGCTCCTTCGCCTCCAGCCGTCCGCTCAGGTAGAGGGAATAGAGGAAGCCGCCACTGCCGAACAAGGCCCCGAACAAACCGCCGAACAGCCCGAAGGGCACCACCCAGCCCACCGCCATCGGCGCACGGCGCACCGGCTGGAAGAACAGCGAATACACGGCATAGAGGCAGACGAACACCCCCAGCAGCAACATCAACAGCTCCGAGCGCAAGGTCGCCAGGCCATAGACCCCTACCCCGCAACCCAACGCCATCAAGGGCAGCAGCCGGCGCAATTCGCTACCCGACACCGACCGACGCGCCGGCAGCCAGTTGCCGAACGAGGCGGTGAAATCCAGCAGCACCAGCAACGGGATCACCTGGGACAGCGGCAGCCACCCCACCAGCAAGGGCGCGGCCACCAGCGCCGTGCCGAACCCGGCGATGCCGAAGACCACATAGGCCAGCGCGATGACACCCTCCAGCAGCAGCCACTCCAGCGGCGTGAACGGCAGCGCCCCCAACAGCTCGAACAGATGCATGAACGACTCCCTCCGAAAAACAGGTGGACTCTAGCGAGCACGCCTGCCATCTCACCAATACAATCCAAGCCCTCTCTCTATCTCGAAAAGGCATGGATCGATGGTCTCCCTTCGCCAACTGCGCTACTTCGTGGAAATCGTCGACGCCGGTAGCCTCAGCCACGCGGCGGAGCGGCTGTTCATCGCCCAATCAGCCCTGAGCCGCCAACTGCGGGAACTGGAGGACGACCTGGGCACCGAGCTGCTGATACGCGGCCCGCGCCAGGTGACGCTGACCGAAGCCGGCCAAGCCTTCCTGCCACGGGCACAACGCCTGCTGCTGGACCTGGAAGCCGCCAGCGACCTCGCCCGCCAGGTCGGCCAGGGGCAGCACGGCAGCCTGCGCCTGGGCCACTCCAGCTCCGTACCGCTGGTTGCCCCGCTGCAGGCGGCGCTGCGCAACTACCTGGAAGCGCACCCCGGCGTCAGCCTCGAACTCATCCAGCAATCCTCCGAACAGCAACTGGCGGACCTGCGCGAAGGGCGCCTGGACGCCTGCCTGCTGCGCCTGCCGGTCCTGCGCCAGCACCCCGGGCTGACACTACGACCGCTGTACCGCGAGCCCCTGCTGCTGGCGGTCGCCGGCGATCATCCACTGGCGCGACGCGACGGGCCGGTACACCTGGCCGACCTGCGTGAAGAAGCCTTCGTCTCCATCCCCCACCTGCAACGGGGCGGGCTGAGCTACCGCGCCGCTGAGCTGTGCCTGCGGGAAGGCTTCTTTCCCCATGCCGCGCGGGTGGTGTCACGCAAGACCAGCCAGTTGCACCTGATCGAAGCCGGCCTTGGCGTGGCCCTGGTGGCGGCCTCCATGAGCCGCATCGCCCCTGCCGGCGTGCGCTTCCTGCCACTGGCCGATCGAGAGGCCGACAGCGAGGTCGCCCTGGCCTGGCGCAGCGAGACCCGCGCCCTGGACCGGGGCCTGGTGGAGCACCTCTGCCAGCACCTCACCAGCGACCCGACCACCGCCGATTGACGAGGCCGGCGGGGCAGGTAAGCTGCGCGCCCTCGTCCACCGGAGCCGGCCATGGAAACCCGTCAGCTGATCATCGTTCCCCAGGTCTCCAGCGTGCCCGGCCACCAGGTCCTGGCCGGGCGCCTGCTGCGCTGGCTGGTGCAGAGCGGCGTGGTCGAGGCGGTCCCGAGCGCCTTCGGCCGGGGCGGCAACCGCGCACTGCACGCCCCTGCTGCCGGTGCCCGCCGCGTAGTGGAACACCCCGAGCGCCTGCCCATCGGCCAGCCGGGCTGCGGCCTGGAGATCGTCGACAAGCGCTGCATCTACACCCCGGTGCGCGGCTTCCTCAACGAGGCCGGCTGCCCGGAATGCCGCCGGGAGATCGGCGAGCCGCTGTTCGACAGCCTGGAAGCCTGGTGGCCGGGCGAGACGGACAACTTCACCTGCCCCGAATGCGGCTTCGAGGACGACATCAACGGCTTCCTCTACCTGCAGCCCTGCGGCTTCTCCAACCTGGCCTTCATCTTCAACCACTGGGTGGAGGCCGGTTTCACCCGCGCCTTCCTCGACGGCTTCGCCGACCGCCTGGGTTTCCCCGTGCGCGTGGTGCGCGTCGAAGACTGACGCGAGCGCATTGGCGCCGCCCCCACACGCCCGTATCATCCCGCGCCATGTACAAGGACCCCTTCCAACGGCTGGGCCTCGACCGCGAGGTGCTGACCGTCAGCCAACTGAACCAGCGCGCCCGCCACCTGCTGGAGGACGTGTTCCCCCAGGTCTGGGTGGAAGGCGAGATCTCCAACCTCGCCCGGCCCGCATCTGGCCACCTCTATTTCACCCTCAAGGACAGCCAGGCCCAGGTGCGCTGTGCACTGTTCCGGCAGAACGCCCTCAAGGTGCGCCAGGCCCTGCGTGACGGGCTGGCGGTGAAAGTGCGGGGCAAGGTCTCGCTGTTCGAAGGCCGCGGCGACTACCAGATGATCGCCGACGCCGTGGAGCCCGCCGGTGACGGCGCCTTGCGCCTGGCTTTCGAAGCGCTCAAGGAGAAGCTCGCCGGCGAGGGCCTGTTCGCCACCGAGCGCAAGCGCCCGCTGCCGGCCCACCCTCAGCGCGTGGGCATCGTCACCTCCCCCACCGGCGCGGTGATCCGCGACATCATCAGCGTGTTCCGCCGCCGTGCGCCCCAGGTCAGCCTGACCCTGGTGCCCACCGCCGTGCAGGGCCGCGAGGCCACCGCGCAGATCGTCCGTGCCCTGGCCCTGGCGGATGCCCAGGGCTTCGATGCGCTGATACTGGCCCGGGGCGGCGGTTCCCTCGAAGACCTCTGGTGCTTCAACGAAGAGGCCGTGGCCCGCGCCGTGGCGGCCTGCAAGACGCCCATCGTCAGCGCCGTGGGCCACGAGACGGATGTCTCCATCAGCGACTTCGTCGCCGACGTTCGCGCACCGACGCCCTCCGCCGCCGCCGAACTGCTGGCACCGGACTCCAGCGGCCTGCGCCAGCGTCTGGAGAGCCTGGAGCGCCGCCTGCAACTGCGCATTCGCCAGTTGATCGCCCACCAGCACCTGCGCCTGGACGGACTGACCCGGCGCCTGCGCCACCCGGGCGAGCGGCTGCGCCAGCAGGCCCAGCGCCTGGATGACCTGGAGATGCGCCTGCAACGCGCCCTCGACCGTCAATTGAGCCAGCGCCGCGAGCGCCTGGCCCGCCTGGAGACGCGCCTGGCGGCCCAGCACCCGGGGCGTGCCCTCGGCCTGCTGCGCCAGCGCCTCGACGCCCTGGCCGCACGACTGCCCCGGGCCATGCGCGAAACCCTCGGTACCCGTCGCCTTGAACTGCAGAGCCAGGTGCAGACGTTGCACGCCTTCAGCCCCCTGGCCACCCTCGGCCGCGGCTACAGCATCCTCCTCGACGAACGCGGCCAGGCCATCCGCAGCGCCAGCCAGACCCAACCCGGCCAACGCCTCAAGGCGCGCCTCGGCGAAGGTGAACTCGAGGTACGGGTCGAGGACAACCACCTGGCCCCCGTCACCCTCTCACTGCTGGACTGATCGATGCGCCTGTTGCTCGCCCTGCTTCTCCTCGTCGCCCTCCCCGCTCAGGCCGAGGGCTTCATCACCCGCCTTCTGGACAAGCCGGTGCCCGGCGGTGTCGCCGTGGTCCAGCTCGGCCAGGGCGCCCAGGCGCCCACGGCGCGCTACCAGGGCAAGCCGGTGCTGGTGGTCAAGGAAGAAGGGCGCGACTGGATCGCCATCGTCGGCATCCCGCTGGGCACCGCCGCTGGCGAACAGCGCATCGAGGTGAGCGACGGTCGCCGCCTGGCCTTCACGGTCGGCACCCGCCACTACCGGGAACAGCGCATCACCCTGAAGAACACCCGCCAGGTGAACCCGCTGCCCGAGGACCTGAAGCGCATCGACCGCGAGTTGGCGGAACAGACCCGCGCCTACCGCACCTTCAGCCCCGGCACGCCGAGCAACCTGCTGTTCGACAAGCCGGTGAACGGCCCGCTCTCCAGCCCCTTCGGCCTGCGCCGCTTCTTCAACGGCGAGGAGCGCAACCCACACTCCGGCCTGGACTTCGCAGTGGGTGCCGGCACGCCGATCAAGGCCCCCGCAGCCGGCAAAGTCATCCTCATCGGTGACTACTTCTTCAACGGCAAGACCGTCTTCGTCGATCACGGCCAGGGGCTGATCAGCATGTTCTGCCACCTGTCCAAGGTGGACGTGAAGCTCGGCCAGCCAGTGCCGCGCGGCGGCGTGGTCGGCCGTGTCGGTGCCACCGGCCGGGCCACCGGGCCGCACATGCACTGGAACGTCAGCCTCAATGACGTGCGGGTCGACCCCGCCATCTTCATCGGTGCCTACACGCCCTGAGCGTATCGGCCCAGGGCACAGCGACACCTGCGCTTACACCCCGAGCTTGGGCCGCCGGGCTGCGTTTTGTTAAGGTCCGGCGGTTTTGGGGCAGACCCCCACCCATCGGAACCCTGAAGGGAGCAGCCCATGCAAGACACGTTCAACCATTCCCTGGAGTGGCTGCGACAGCACCCGGAACTGCACACACTCGTCGCCTCCTCCGTCCTCCTCCTGCTGGCCTGGCTGTCCAACTGGATCGTCCGGCGCATCCTCCTCAAGGGCCTGCTGCGCCTCGTCGGCGGGCAGATCCAGGACCAGGGGCTGATCAAGCGCCTGGCCAACGTGGTCCCTGCGCTGGTGCTGACCGCCGGGGTGAAGCTGGTGCCCGGCCTGCCCGCTGCGCTGGTGACGGTGGTCACCAATGTCTGCGCAGCGTTCATCATCCTCACCCTGGCCCTGGCGATCAGTGCCCTGCTGGACATCGTCAACAGCCTCTACAACCGCCGCCCCGACGCGCACCTGCGGCCCATCAAGGGCTACCTGCAGGTGCTGAAGATCGCCGTGTTCGCCATCGCCGCGATTCTCATGGTGGCCAGCCTGATCGACCGCTCGCCGCTGATCCTGCTGTCCGGCCTCGGCGCCATGGCCGCAGTGCTGATGCTCATCTTCCAGGACACCCTGCTGTCCCTGGTGGCCAGCGTGCAGATCACCTCCAACGACATCATCCGTGTCGGCGACTGGGTGGAGATGCCCCAGCTGAACGCCGACGGCGACGTGATCGACATCGCCCTGCACACGGTGAAGGTGCAGAACTGGGACAAGACCATCACCACCATCCCCACCAAGCGCTTCATCACCGACTCGTTCAAGAACTGGCGGGGCATGCAGGAGTCCGGCGGACGGCGGATCAAGCGCAGCCTTTACCTGGACCAGAACAGCGTGCACTTCCTCAGCGCCGACGAGCAGACGAGCCTGCGCCGCTTCCGCCTGCTGGACAGCTACCTCAAGGCCAAGGAAAGCGAGCTGCTGAGCTGGAACGCCCAACTGGATGAATCGGTACGCCTGCCGGTGAACAGCCGTCAGTTGACCAACATCGGCACCTTCCGCGCCTACGTGGAGCAGTACCTGCGCCACCACCCGGACATCCGCCAGGACATGACCCTGCTGGTGCGGCAGATGGCGCCAACCGCCGACGGCCTGCCGCTGGAGCTGTACTGCTTCACCAGCACCACCGCCTGGGCCCGCTACGAGGCGATCCAGTCGGACATCTTCGACCACCTCCTGGCGATTCTCCCGGAGTTCGGCCTGCGGGTCTTCCAGCACCCCAGCGGCGCGGACCTGCGCGAGCTGCAGCGCCCGCATCCACATCATTCGTCGGCCTGAGACGGACCGCCGTCAAGAAGCCAGCACGACCGCCGACGACCCTGACGAGCCGGAATTTCCCGGCCTCAGGGTCCGAGCGATCGACTGATGCTGACGGTCAACACCAACACCGCCTCATCGTTCACGCAACGGCAACTGGGCGACACCAACAGGACGCTCGAAAGGGCCATGCAGCGCCTCTCCACCGGCCAGCGCATCAACAGCGCCAAGGACGATGCGGCTGGCCTGCAGATTTCCAATGCCCTTACGTCCCAGGTGCGCGGCCTCGGTATTGCCGTGCGTAACGCCAATGACGGCCTGTCCATGCTGCAGGTGGGCGAAGGCGCGCTGCAAAGCGTGACCGGCGCGCTGCAGCGCATCCGTACGCTCGGGCTGCAGGCGATGAACGGCTCCAACACCGCCACCGAGCGCGCCGCGCTGAACCAGGAGGCGCAACAACTCCTGCAGGAGATCAACCGGGTCAACGAGACCACCACCTTCGGCGGTCGCCAGGTGTTCAACCAGGACAACAGCTCCCGACTGGGCAAGCTCGACGAACGCGCCGTGCTCAACTCACTGCAGGGGTTCTGGATCGGTGAAGGCGAGAAGCGCGTGCTGGATGCCTACGGACTGAAGGCGGACGGCGCCCCGCTGACCATCACCCTCACCAATGACCCGTCGAGCAACGCGCTGGCTTCTGTCGCCGGCACGCCCGGCGCGGGCGGCAAGTACTACGACCAGGTGCTGAACGTGAACCTGGCCTACTTCGACAGCTCTACCCTGCCCAACGGCGGCACCAACCCCGGCCAGTACACCGACCGGGTGCTGGCCCACGAGATGGTGCACGCGGTGATGGGGCGGACCATGAACTTCAACGCCCTGCCCGACTGGTTCAAGGAAGGCACGGCGGAAGCCGCCCAGGGCGCCGACGAGCGCCTGGCCGCCGACATCGCCGCCAGCGGCATCGGCGGGGTGATGGGCGCCTTCGGCAGCATCGCCAGCAGTGCCGGCTATTCGGCCTCCTACGCTGCCGTGCGCTACATGCACGCCGAGATCAAGGCCGCCGGCGGGCTGGGCATCCGCGACGTGATGCAGTACCTGGCCGGCAACGCCAACTCCACGCTGGACGACGCCCTGGCCAACGCCAGCCGCGGGGCCTTCGCCAGCAC
The DNA here is from genome assembly GCF_001728925.1 of Pseudomonas sp. 1D4. Lineage (NCBI taxonomy): Bacteria > Pseudomonadati > Pseudomonadota > Gammaproteobacteria > Pseudomonadales > Pseudomonadaceae > Pseudomonas > Pseudomonas sp. 1D4. Next base: position 55,565 of record NZ_LXJQ01000025.1, on the reverse strand, counting down.
GGCGGACTTCACCACGAAATTCAACACCGATGGCGCGGCCTTCATCGCCGCCATGAACCTGACCAACGCTGACACCGGCGCCATCGGCGGCTTCGATGCCGACGGCGGCGACGTGCTGACCGCCGAGAACGTGCTGCCCAACCGAGGCGTTGGCGTGCCAGGCTCCATCGGCTTCAAGCTCATCCCACCCAAGCTGTTCGAACCCAACGCCACCGGCGGCGGGACCCAGGTTTCCCTGCAGGTGGGCGCCAAGGCCTTTGAAACCATCGACGTGGGGCTGGACGCGTTCAACGTCGGCGCCATGGCCCTGAACAACATCGACCTGATCAAGACACCCGGCCTGGCGGTGATGGACATCGACGATGCGCTGGCCTACGTCGACAGCCAGCGTGCCTACATGGGCGCCATCCAGAACCGCCTGGACGCCACCATCTCCAACCTGCAGAACATCGGCGAGAACGTCAGTGCCAGCCGCTCGCGCATCCTCGACGCCGACTACGCCAACGAAACCGCCACCCTTGCCTCCCAGCAGATCCTGCGCCAGGCGGCGCAGAGCGTGCTGGTGCAGGCCAACCAGATACCGCAGTCGGTCCTGAGCTTGTTGCGTTGACGCGCAATTCCTCTCGCGCAACGCCTTCTACATCAGCATAAAAAACCCTAAAAAACCCTATTAAAGACGCTTTCCACCAATTTTCCCGCAAGACTTGCCATCCACAACCCGAATCAATAGGGTTGTCCGCATGCAAAACGCTCACACCCTCATCCTCCTCCGGCAGCATGCCTGCCTCCGCCTGGTCAGCCCGCGACTGCGTAGCTGAACAGCGTCGCCTCATCCCGGCTTTTCATTCGCCCAGGGCCCCGCAACGACCAGGCCCGACACAAGGACTTCGCCATGAGCATGCTCAAAGACCCGTCCAGCAAGTACCGCCCGTTCCCCGCCATCAACCTGCCGGACCGCACCTGGCCGTCGAAGACCATCACCGAAGTGCCGATCTGGTGCAGCTCCGACCTGCGCGACGGCAACCAGTCGCTGATCGAGCCGATGGATGCGCAGAAGAAGATGCGCTTCTTCAAGACCCTGGTGCAGGTGGGCCTGAAGGAGATCGAGGTGGCCTTCCCCTCCGCCTCCGACACCGACTTCAACTTCGTCCGCGAACTGATCGACGGCGGCCATATCCCCGATGACGTGACCATCCAGGTGCTGACCCAGGCCCGCGAGGACCTGATCACCCGCACCTTCGAATCCCTCAAGGGCGCGAAGAAGGCCATCGTCCACGTCTACAACGCCACAGCGCCGTCCTTCCGCCGCATCGTCTTCAACCAGGACAGGGCCGGTGTGGTCGACATCGCCGTCAAGGCCGCCACCCTGATCCGCGACCTGGCCGCGAAGCAGCCGGAAACCGACTGGACCTTCCAGTACTCGCCGGAAATCTTCAGCTCCACCGAGCTGGAGTTCGCCGTCGAAGTCTGCGACGCCGTGATCAACGTCTGGCAGCCCACCCCCGAGAAGAAGATCATCCTCAACCTGCCAGCCACGGTGGAATGCGCTACGCCGAACGTGTACGCCGACCAGATCGAGTGGTTCGGTCGCCACATCAGCCGCCGCGACTCGGTGATCATCAGCCTGCACACCCATAACGACCGTGGCACCGGCGTGGCCGCCACCGAGCTTGGCCTGATGGCTGGCGCCGACCGCGTGGAAGGCTGCCTGTTCGGCAACGGCGAACGCACCGGCAACGTCGACCTGGTGACCCTGGCGCTGAACATGTACACCCAGGGCCTGCACCCGAAGCTGGACTTCTCCGACATCGATGCCGTGCGCAAGGTGGTGGAAGAGTGCAACCAACTGCCGGTCCACCCGCGCCACCCCTACGTGGGCGACCTGGTGCACACCGCCTTCTCCGGCTCCCACCAGGACGCCATCCGCAAGGGCTTCGCCCAGCAGAAGGAAGACGGCATCTGGGAGGTGCCCTACCTGCCGATCGACCCGGCCGACATCGGCCGCAGCTACGAGGCGGTCATCCGCGTCAACAGCCAGTCCGGCAAGGGCGGCATCACCTTCCTGCTGGAACAGGAATACGGCATCAGCCTGCCGCGCCGTATGCAGATCGAATTCAGCCAGGTGGTGCAGAAGGAAACCGACCGCCTCGGCCTGGAAATGACCGCCGAGCAGATCCACAAGCTGCTCGACGCCGAGTACCTGCAGGCCACCACGCCCTACACCCTGAAAGGCCATCGCCTGCAGGAAGAGAACGGCACCAGCGCGGTGGACATCGAGGTCCAGGTCAAGGGCGAGACCCAACACCTGCGCGGCATGGGCAAGGGCCCGCTGGAAGCGCTGGTGGCCAGCCTGCCAGTGAAGGTGGAAGTGATGGACTACTCCGAACACGCCATCGGGGCAGGCACGAACGCCAAGGCCGCTGCCTATATCGAGCTGCGGGTGAACGGCGGTCGCGCCCTGCATGGCATCGGCATCGACGAGAACCTGACCACCGCCAGCTTCCGCGCCCTGTTCAGCGCCCTCAACCGCGCCCTGAGCCAGGCCGAGGCTGAAGCGGCCTGAGTGCAGCCGCGCTGAAAAAGAACCCCGCCGATTGGCGGGGTTCTTCGTTTCAGGGAGACAGTGAACTCAGTAGCTGACCACCGGCGATACCCGCTGGTAGCGGCCGTCAATGAACGCCTTCAGCCAGGTGCGGTAGCGCTTGCCCGGGGTGTAGGCGAAGTAGCGGTAGCTCAGCCCGTTCTCTGCACCGCGCTCCAGTACGATCTGGCCATCCTGTTCGATCACCCAGGTCAGCATGTTGTGCGTGCCCTGGGTTCGGGTCAGGTTCTGGCTGCCGTCCACCGACAACTGGTAGAGCGGCAGGTAGTCCTCGACCGGTGCCGCGGCCCGACCATAGTGCACGACGTTGGATACGCGCTGGTAGTAGCCGTTCTCGAAGCGGGTCAGCCAGACGCGGTAGCGCTTGGTGGGATAGAAGGGTGAGTAGGTGAAGGTCAGTTCGTTGGCTGCATTGCGCTGCAGCACGGTATTGCCGTCCTCTTCGATTACCCAGGTCAGGGGATCGTTGAGGCTGCCGCTGCGAGTCACCTGATTGTTAGCGCCAATGGTCAGTTGGAAGAGATCGGTGAGCCCCGGTGAGAAGTACTCGGCATCGGAGACCTGCACCGATTCGCTCCCAACGGTCTGTTCGATCCAGACCTTGTACTGGCGCCCCTTCTGGAAGGGGTAGCGCAGTTCGGACGCACCGCCGGTGGGCTGGCGCAGTACTTCGACGCCGTTCTCGCGGATGACCCAGCTCAGCGGCTTGCCGCTCGGGCCGTTGTGGCGGAGCTGGAAGTCCGCCTCCACCTCCAGGTCGATGTAGGGCGACGGGAACCCCTCGCGGAAGACCAGCGGGACGGAGATCGCCTCGTCCTTGCCATTCACGTTGGCCTCGGCCCAGACCTGGTAGCGCTCACCATAGGTGAAGGCGAACTGCAGCGGCACGCCTGCCTGGGCCGGCTGGCGCACCACCTCGGCCCCCTGGCGAGCGATCACCCAGTTGCCCTGGAAGGCCGCCGAGGGGCTGATGCTGCCCTGGCTGGCATCGCGGGTCAGTGCCACGCGATCGGTTACACCAGGCTGGTAGCTGACGGTATTGGACACGGTCTTGTAACCATCACCGCTGTTGGCTTCGAGCCAGATTCGGTAGCGATTGCCAGCGAGGTTGCGCCAGTACCGATCACGGAGATTGCCAGCAGCATTGCGGTCGAGAACGCGCTCGCCATTCATCTCCACAATCAGGCCCAGCTTGTCTCCAAGCTCACCGCTACGGGTCACCCAAAAGCCGGGCTCCAGAGTAAGGGTGTAGGGGAACGTGGAGGGTGCCGAGCCATCCGGCAGCTTGACGGTGTAGTCCTCGGTCTCACCGTAGCCGATGCTGCCGCAGGGCTGGGCCGCAGACCCCCAGCGCATCTGCACGCGCATGCGCGTGGTACCGGTGGCGCCGGAAGGAATAGCGATGGGGGCAGATACAACCGCGCTGCCCTGGGCGGCCAGGACCTTCTCGCTGGCCTCGAAGGTGCCGTTCTGGTTGAAGTCGATCCAGGCGCCCCAGTTCTCGTTGTACTGGGAGCCTCGGAAGCCGGGACGCAGTTCCAGGCGGTCGCCTTTGCCGGTGAGTTGGAAGGGTGGTTTGCCGGTGGCATCCAGGTAGCCACCATCATTGCCGGAGACCCGGGCCGCGCCATTGACGCTGACCCCAGCCACCCACTCGCTGCTGCTGTTGCCCCGGCTGTCGCAGTAGGTGGCTGCCATCACCGGGCCCATCGCCAGGCAGGTGCCCAGCGCCATGAGTGTCTTGTGCATTGAATTCGCTCCTTGCGTTCATGTTGGGCAGGGAGCGGCAACACTACACCAGGCACACCCTGTGACCTGTCATCGACGCATCCCTGCGTCAGCCATGGTAAGGGCTAAGGCAGTGGCTTTCCGGGAATTATTAGCAAATTGCCATCACGCCGATTCAGCCCTGTTGCTGCCAGTGGCACTTGCCCCAGGCGCACATTGCATCGAGCACCGGGCGCAGGCTGAGGCCGTGCTCGGTGAGGCTGTACTCCACCCGCGGCGGCACTTCGGCGTACACGGTGCGGGTGACCACGCCGTCGCGCTCCAGCTCTCGCAGTTGCTGGGCGAGCATCTTCTCGGTGATGTCCGGTACCAGGCGTTTGAGTTCGGAAAAGCGCCGGGTCTGCCCCATCAGGTGGTAGACCAGCAGCGCTTTCCACTTGCCCCCGACCACCGCCAGGGTGACCTCCACCGGTGTGTTGAACACCCGGTCCCCCAGCACCAGCCGGGGCCCGGAGGCAGGGAGCGGCTTCTGTTCGCTCATGCTTGATCCTCTTCCGTCGTCGCTTGGCGCTCAGGGCGCAAGCTGGAAGCCGTCGGCGTCGAGGTAAGCCGGGAAGCGCTCGCGGTAGGCGGCCAGTGCGGCGGCCGTCAGGGTCGTGCGGAAAACGCCATCGCTGTCCTCGGCATTCAGCAAGGGCTCCCCCTGGAAATCGAGCACCTGGCTGTCGCCGCTGTAGGGGTGGCCTTTTCCGTCGCTGCCTACACGGTTGACGGCGGCGACGTAGCAGAGGTTCTCGATGGCACGGGCGGGGATCAGACGGTTCCAGTGATGACGGCGAGCAGCAGGCCAGTTGGCGGTGTACAGCAGCAGGTCGGTGTCGTGCGGGTCACGGCTCCAGACCGGGAAGCGCAGGTCGTAGCAGATCAGCGGACGTACCCGCCAGCCCTTGAGTTCGAACAGCGCCTGGGCCTCCCCCGGGCTGTAGTGCTTATGCTCGCCGGCCATGCGGAACAGGTGGCGCTTGTCGTAGTGCAACACCTCGCCGTCCGGGCGGGCCCAGAGCAAGCGGTTGCGGTGGCTGCCGTCGGCGGCACGGATGATCACGCTACCGGTGATCACGGCACCCAACCGGGCGGACTGGATCTTGAGCCAGGCATGGGTGGGGCCCTGTTCAGGTTCGGCGAGTGCTTCGGAGTCCATGGAGAAGCCGGTGGTGAACATCTCCGGCAGGATCACCAGGTCAGCGCCTTGCGCAGAATCCAGCAGGGCTTCGAACCGGTTCAGGTTGGCGTCGCGGTCGTGCCAGGCCAGGGTGGTCTGAACCAGGGCCAGCTTCAGGTCGGGCAGAAGGCTCAGATCGCGCATAGTTTTTCCGCTGCCTGGCGCAGCGTCTCCTCACGTTTGGCGAAACAGAAACGCACCAGCCGCAGGTCGGCCGGGGCGCGCTGGTAGAACACCGAGACGGGAATGGCGGCCACGCCGTGCTCGCGGGTGAGCCACTCGGACATGGCGACATCGTCCAGGTCGGGGCGGATGCCGCTGTAGTCAACCAGCTGGAAATAGGTGCCGGCGGCGCGGGTGAAGCGGAAGCGCGAGTCGGCCAGCAGGTCGCAGAAGAGGTCGCGCTTGGCCTGGTAGAAGCGGGGCAGCTCGGCCAGGTGCTCGGGGTGAGCGGCCATGAAGTCGGCCAGCGCCCACTGCAGCGGGGTGACACCGCAGAAGTTGACGTACTGGTGGACCTTGCGCAGCTCGGCGGAAAGTACCGGGGGCGCCACCACGTAGCCGGTCTTCCAGCCGGTGACGTGGTAGGTCTTGCCGAAGGAGCTGACCACGAAGGCGCGGGCATAGAGCTCGTCATGGGCTAGCACGCTGACGTGCTGGGCGCCGTCGAACACCAGGTGTTCGTAGACCTCATCGGACACCAGGTAGATGTCACGATCGCGGATCAGCGCCGCCAACTGGTCCAGTTCGGCACGGGAGATCAGCGCGCCGCTGGGGTTGTGCGGGCTGTTGAGGATGATCATGCGGGTGCGGGGGCTGAGCGCATCCTTCATCCGCTGCCAGTCGATGGCGAAACCCGGCAGAGCCAGTGGCACATGCACGCAGCGCCCACCTGCCAGTTCCACCGAGGGCTCGTAGCTGTCGTAGCAGGGGTCGAGGACGATGACCTCGTCACCGGCGCGGACCACTGCCTGGATGGCGCAGAAGATGGCCTCGGTGGCGCCGGGGGTGATGGTCACTTCGCTGTCGGCGCTGACCGTGCGGCCGTAGAAGGTCGCTACCTTGGCGGCGACCTGCTCACGCAGCGCCGGCAGCCCGGTCATCGGTGCGTACTGGTTGTGGCCCTGGGCGATGTGCCGGCCTACGGCATCGCACAGCGCGGCGGGCGCGGCAAAATCGGGAAAGCCCTGGGACAGGTTGATGGCGCCGACTTCGGCGGCCAGTTGCGACATGCGGGTGAAGATGGTGGTGCCGACGTTGGGCAGCTTGCTGGTGATCATTGCAATCCGGCTGTTGGCGACTGGGAAATGCGCCATAGCTTAAGCGCTGGGCGGGCTGCCGACCACAGCCGACGCGCCCCATGAAAAAGGGCGCCCTCAGGCGCCCTTCTTCCAACCGGCAGCGGGATCAGCGCTTCTTGTCGCGGCGCTTCTTCTCGGCCTTCTTGTGGTGCGACATGAGCCGACGCTTCTTGTTCACCTGGCGCTCGGTGAGCTTGTTCTTCTTGCCCTCGAAGGGGTTTTCACCACCCTTGTACTCGATGCGGATCGGCGTACCGACCAGCCGCAGGACCCGGCGGTAGGTGTTCTCCAGGTAACGGGTGTAGGACTTGGGCACCGCGTCCACCTGGTTGCCGTGGATCACGATCAGCGGCGGGTTGGCGCCGCCCAGGTGGGCGTAGCGCAGCTTGATGCGGCGACCGTTCACCAGCGGTGGCTGATGCTCCTGCACCGCGTCCTCGAGGATCTGGGTCAGGCGGCTGGTGGGCCAGCGGGTGATGGCGGAGCGGAAGGCAGCCTGGACGGATTTATACAGGTGGCCCACGCCCGTGCCGTGCAGGGCGGAGATGAAGTGGATGTCGGCGAAGTCGACGAAGAACAGGCGGCGCTCCAGCTCGGTCTTCACGTAGTCGCGCTCGCCCGACTCCATACCGTCCCACTTGTTCAGGGCGATGACCAGGGCACGGCCGGTCTCCAGCACGAAGCCCAGCAGGTTGAGGTCGTGCTCGACCACGCCTTCGCGGGCGTCCATGACGAAGATGACCACGTTGGCGTCCTGGATCGCCTGGAGGGTCTTCACCACGGAGAACTTTTCCACCGCCTCGAAGATCTTGCCGCGGCGACGCACGCCAGCGGTGTCGATCAGGGTGTACTTCTCTTCGTTGCGCTCGAAGGGGATGTAGATGCTGTCGCGGGTGGTGCCGGCCTGGTCGTAGACAATCACCCGCTCCTCACCAAGCATGCGGTTCACCAGGGTGGACTTGCCGACATTGGGGCGGCCGATGATGGCGATCTTGATGCCGTCCTTCTCGCTCGGGCCGGGGATGCGCGTGGCCTCCTCGCCTTCGGCGACCTCTTCGGTCTCGGCGGCTTCCTGCTCGTCGGCATCGTCATCACGGGGGAACTCGCCGAGGGCCGCCTGCAGCATCTGGCTGATGCCACGACCGTGGGCTGCGGCGATAGGCAAGGCGTCACCCAGGCCCAAGGGGCTGAACTCGGCACGGGCCAGGTCGGGGTCGACGGTGTCGACCTTGTTGGCCACCAGGAAGGTGCGCTTGTTGCGGCGACGCAGGTGCTCGGCAATGGACTGGTCGGCGGCGCTCATGCCGGCGCGGGAGTCCACCATGAACAGCACGGCATCGGCTTCCTCGATCGCCTGGAGGGACTGCTCGGCCATCTTCGCGTCGATGCCTTGCTCGTCACCCGAGATACCACCGGTGTCGATGACGATGTAGGTGCGTCCCTGCCACTTCGCCTCGCCGTACTGGCGATCACGGGTCAGACCGGCGTACTCCGCGACGATGGCGTTGCGGGTCTTGGTCAGGCGGTTGAACAGGGTGGACTTGCCGACGTTCGGGCGGCCCACCAGGGCGATTACGGGAACCATGAGGCTCTCCACTGCATTTTTCAGAAAACACAACGGCCGCTGCCGTCGAACGGCAGCGGCCGGACATTGAACACCAGCTTAGCGGATGGTCAGGGCGACCAGCTTCCCACCATTGCCGAAGGCGTAGAGCATGTCGCCCACTACCAGCGGACGGGCGCGCAGGCCGTCGCCGTCGATCTTCTCGCGACCGACGAAGTGACCGTCCACCTGGCTCAGCAGGTGCAGGTAGCCTTCGAAGTCACCGACCGCCACGTAGCTGGAGAACACCTCGGGGGCCGAGAGCTGGCGACGGGCCAGGGAGTCGTTGCTCCACAGGGCAGAAGTCGAACGCTCGTCGATGCCTTCGATGGTGCCGCTGGCCTGGCTGACGTAGACGCTGCCGAAGCCCTGGGCGACGCCCACGTAGCTGGAAGCTTCGCGCTGCCACAGCACGCGACCGCTTTCCAGGTCCAGGCCGGCGACGCGGCCCTGGTAGGTGGAGACGTACAGGGTGCCACCGGACAGCAGCAGGCCGCCGTCGATGTCCACGACACGATCCAGTTCGGAACGGCCCTGAGGCACGGCGACACGCTGCTCCCACACTGGCAGGCCACGCTGCACGTCGACGGCGATCACTTTGCCGGACGACAGGCCAGCTACCGCCAGGCGGTTGGTCACGACCGGCGCACCGGTGCCACGCAGCGTGAGCACCGCCGGGGTGTTCTCGTAGATCCAGCGCTGGTTGCCGGTGGAGGCGTCGAAGCCGAACAGTGTGTCGTTCTGGGTCTGCACGACCACCACGTCACCGTTGGTGGCCGGCGGTGCCAGCACTTCGCCGTTGACCCGAGCACGCCAGCGCTCTTCACCGTTGCTGGAGTCAAGGGCGATGACTTCGCCTTTCAGGGTGCCCACGAGCACCAGGCCGTAGCCGGCACCGACCGCGCCGGATACCGGCAGGTCGAGCTCCTTGGTCCACAGCTTGTCGCCGGTCATGCGGTCCATGGCAACCACCAGGCCTTCGACGTCACCTGCGTAGATGACGTCGCCGTCGACGGCGGGCACCAGCATGTTGTAGGTCTCGCCCTGGCCTTCGCCAATGGAGCGGCTCCAAACCTCCTTGAGCTCGACTTCTTCGGTGATCTTCGGCAGTTCGGCCGGTGGCAATTCCTTCTTGCTGTTGCTGCTGCAACCGGCGGCCAGTACAGCCAGGGCGAGCAGTGCGGCGAATTTCCAGCGCATCGTCATGCGTCCCCTTTGGCGAGGTCGTCGAGCTTCATCTGCAGGCCACCGACTGCGGCGTCATCCGACAGCGCGGCCTTGGCCTTCTCGTAAGCGGCATGGGCATCATCGACGCGGCCCAGCTGGACCAGCAGGTCGCCCTTGAGTTCTTCGCGGCTGGCAAGGAACGACTTGGCGGCATCGCCTTCGAGCAGCTTAAGGGCGTCATCGACCTTGCCCTGGGCGGCCAGGACACGGGCCAGGCGCTGACGTGCCAGCTCACCCAGGGTCGGGTCAGCCGGCTTGTCGACGATGGCCTTGAGCTCGGCGGCCGCGTCGTCCAGCTTGCCGGACTCCACCGCCACCTTGGCGACGAACAGGCTGCCGTACTGGGCGTAGTGAGTGCCGCCGAAATCGCTCTTCAGCTTGTTGGCCAGCTCCGCGACCTTGCCGGCGTCGGGCTTGCCGCTGGGGTTCAGGGCCGTCTCCAGCAGTTGCTGGTAGACGATGGAGGCGCCCTGGGACTGGTTGGTCTGGTACTTCTGCCAGGCCTGCCAGCCGAACACCACGGCCAGCGCCAATGCGCCGCCAGTGACGAGGGGCTTGCCGTTGCGCTGCCACCAATCCTTGATCGCCGCCAGTTCTTCGTCTTCGCTACGCGTGCTCACCCCAATCAACTCCTATGTTCCAAAGCTCAAGCCTGTTGCAGGCAGGCGGCCAGGTGCTCGGTCAGAGCATCCCAGGCAATGTTCTGTTGTTCCTGGTCTTCGCGCAGGGGTTTGAAACCTACCACGCGCTTGGCCAGTTCGTCCTCACCCAGGATCAGCGCATACCGTGCGCCGCTCTTGTCGGCTTTCTTGAACTGGCTCTTGAAGCTGCCGGCGGCGGCATTGACCAGCAGGCGAAGGCCCGGCAGGCCATCGCGCAGGCGCTCGGCCAGGGCCAGGGCAGCCAGCTCGGCCGGCTCGCCGAAGGCGCAGATGTAGACGTCGGCCGGGGCGTTGAGGGTGTCGGGGATCTGCTGCAGGGTCTCCAGCAGCAGCACCAGGCGCTCGACGCCCATGGCGAAGCCCACGCCCGGGGTCGGCTTGCCACCGAACTGGCTGACCAGCCCGTCGTAGCGGCCACCGGCACAAACGGTGCCCTGGGCGCCGAGCTTGTCGGTCACCCACTCGAAGACGGTGCGGCTGTAGTAGTCGAGGCCACGTACCAGCTTCTGGTTGATCTCGTAGCGGATACCGACGGCATCCAGGCGCGCCTTGAGGCCCTCGAAGTGCGCGACGGACTCTTCGTCCAGGTAGTCGTGCAGGGTCGGCGCATCCACCAGCAGTGCCTGGGTATCGGCATTCTTGCTGTCGAGGATGCGCAGCGGGTTGGTGGTGAGGCGACGCTGGCTGTCTTCGTCCAGGCGGTCGAAACGCTCCTGCAGGTAGGCCACCAGGGCGTCACGGTAGCGCGCACGGGCCTCGCTGGAACCCAGGCTGTTCAGCTGCAGGGTCACGGCGTCGGCAATGCCGAGTTTTTGCCAGAGGCGCCAGGTAAGCACGATCAGTTCGGCGTCGATGTCCGGCCCGGGGAGGTTGAACACTTCCACGCCGATCTGGTGGAACTGGCGGTAGCGGCCTTTCTGCGGCTTCTCGTAGCGAAACATCGGGCCGGCGTACCACAACTTCTGCACCTGGCCACCGCCGGTGAGGCCGTGCTCAAGGACGGCACGCACGCAACCGGCCGTGCCTTCGGGACGCAGGGTCAGCGACTCTTCGTTGCGGTCGAGGAAGGTGTACATCTCCTTGTCGACCACGTCGGTGCCCTCGCCGATGCCCCGGGCGAACAGCTCGGTGAACTCAAGGATGGGCAGGCGGATTTCCTTGTAGCCATAGCCGTCGAGCAGCGTGGCGAAGGTGTTTTCCAGGTAGCGCCAGGCAGGGGTCTGCTCCGGCAGGATGTCGTTCATGCCACGGATGGCTTGGAGGGTCTTGCTCACGGGGTGTCCTTATTCAGCTGCGGGCGATGACGGCCGCGTCAGCCTCGGCCTTCTCGGCCGCCTTGCGACGGATCAGCCTCTCCAGCTCATCCACCAGGTTCTCGTTCTGCAGTTTCTGCGCCGGCTTGCCGTCGATGTAGACCAGGTTGTTCGGCGTACCGCCGGTGAGGCCGATGTGGGCCTCCTTGGCTTCGCCGGGGCCGTTGACGACGCATCCGATGACGGCAACGTCCAGCGGGACCAACAGGTCCTCCAGGCGCCCTTCCAGTTCGTTCATGGTCTTGACCACATCGAAGTTCTGCCGCGAGCAACTCGGGCAGGCGATGAAGTTGATGCCACGGGAGCGCAGGCGCAGGGACTTGAGGATATCGAAACCAACCTTGATCTCTTCCACCGGGTCGGCGGCCAGGGAAATGCGGATGGTGTCGCCGATGCCTTCGGCGAGCAGCATACCCAGTCCGACCGCCGACTTGACGGTACCCGAGCGCAGACCACCGGCCTCGGTGATGCCGAGGTGCAGGGGCTGCTCGATCTGCCTGGCCAGCAGGCGATAGGCGGCGACGGCCATGAACACGTCGGAGGCCTTCACGCTGACCTTGAAGTTCTGGAAGTCCAGCTTGTCGAGGTAGTCCACATGGCGCATGGCCGATTCGAGCAGGGCTTCCGGGGTGGGCTCGCCATACTTCTTCTGCAGATCCTTCTCCAGGGAACCGGCGTTGACGCCGATGCGGATCGGGATGTTGCGGTCACGGGCGGCATCGACCACGGCCTTCACGCGGTCTTCGCGGCCGATGTTGCCGGGGTTGATGCGCAGGCAGTCGACGCCCAGTTCGGCCACGCGCAAGGCGATCTTGTAGTCGAAGTGGATATCGGCCACCAGCGGGACACGGACCTGCTGCTTGATGAGGCCGAAGGCTTCGGCTGCCTCCATGTCCGGCACGGACACACGGACGATATCCGCACCGGCTTCCTCCAGGCGACGGATCTGGCCGACGGTGGCGGCGACGTCGCAGGTGTCGGTGTTGGTCATGCTCTGCACAGCGATGGGGGCATCGCCCCCCACCGGCACGGAGCCGACCCATATCTTGCGGGAAGGGCGACGTTTGATCGGGGATTCGCAATGCATCGTTTATTGACCCAGTTTCAGGCGAGCGGTCTCGCCATGGATGAACGGCGCGATATCCACGGGCTGGCCGTTGTAACTGACCTGAGCGCCTCGGGCGTAGCCCAGTCGCAACTCGAGGGGGGGCTTGCCGGCAGCCTCGATGCTTTCACCGGAGCGCTTGATTCCGCTCTGCAGCACGCTGCCGCCGGCATCGGTGAGCTGGAACCAGCAGTTGGCAGTGAACTGCACACGCACCACGCCTTGACCGGCAGCGGCCACAACCGGCTCGCCGGGCGTCACAGCAGGAGCGGGAGGCTGGGCCGGAACGGTAGTCTGGGTTGGCGCCGTGGACGGTGCTGCAGTGTTCGGCTGCACGGGCTGAGCGGTAGCCGGAGAAGCCGCAGCCACAACTGGTGCCTGGGCTGGCGTGGCAGGTTGGTGCGGTGCAGCCTCAGGAGTTGCGGCAGTCTCGCCTCCAGCCTGGGCCTCCTGCTGGATTCCGGCAACAGCCTGGTCCTCAAGCTCGTCCAGCGGGTGGATCTGGGTAGTGCCGTCGGCACTCTCGACTTCCACATGCTCCAGGTTCAGCTCGCTGTTGTCGCTGGCGCGGCGCTCGGCCTGGTCCTGCCACCAGAGGAAGCCGATGACACCCAAAGCAACGAGGATCGCGAAGCTGACGAAACGCAACACACTCTGGGACAGACGGACCGGCTCCTCGATACGTCCCAGGCTGTGGACGCTGCTGCCGGTGGCATCGGTACCGGTGTAACGATCGAACTCGGCAACCAGTTCAGCCTGGTCCAGCCCGATGAGCTTGGCGTAGGCACGGATGTAGCCACGCGCGAAAGTATGGCCGGGAAGCTGCTCGAACGAGCCGGCTTCCAGCTGGCGCAACGCATATTCGGTGAGGTTCAGCTGGCGGGCGATGTCGGCCAGGTCCAGGCCCTGGTTTTCTCGCGCCTGGCGCAGCACTTCGCCCGGATTGCCCCGGGTCGCAGCGACAGGTTCGGGTTGCGACGCTTTCATCTTTGCTCCGACAGGTATTGCTGGTACTCGGGCGTACCGGGATAGAGGCGTTTGAGCTGCAGGCCCAGGCTGGCGGCCTGGTCACGGTCCTCGAAGACCGTGGCGATGCGCACGCCGAGCAGGAGGCTGCGGGCTGTCTGGGGGGCGATCTTGGTGTAACGCTCGTAGTAATCACGGGCGGGGACGTACTGCTTCTCATCGAACGAGAGGCTGGCCATTTCCAGCAATGCCACGGGCTGCTGGATGTTCAGGCGCAGGGACTTGTCGAAATACTGCTTGGCCTGGTCGATACGCTTCATGCGCAGGGCCGTCAGGCCGAGGTTCTCGAATACTCGGGAACGCTCGGGATAGAGGCTGTCTTCTGCCGCTTCCTGGAAGCGTTCGAGGGCTTCCTCGTAGCGTTTCTGCTCGAACAGGAAACCGCCATAGTTATTGAGGATGCGCGCATCGCGACGTGAGGAGAGGGCCTTGCGGTAGTGCTCGTCGGCCAGCTTGGGTTCCATCTCGGTCTGGAAAACCAAGGCCAGCGCGGCGTTGGCATCCGCGCTGGAAGAGTCGAGTTCGAGGGCCTTGCGCAGCGGCACCTTGGCACGCTCCGCAGCCCCCTGCTGCAGGTAGCCGAGGCCCAGCTGGATATAGGCATCCCGGGCCTTTTCACGCCCCTCCGCGGTCCTCATCGGGTCCACCGAGCCGGTGGATACGCAGCCAGCCAGACTGGCGAGTACGAGAATGAGCGCAGCGCGCAGGGTCATGGAGTTTCTCCCTTCAGTTTCGGTTGGCGGCGTTCAGGCCGGCGTCCGCGTCGTTGTCGAGCTGACGCAGGGCGATGTAACGCTGGCTGCGGCGGGTACGGTCCATGACCTGCCCGACCAGTTGCCCACAAGCGGCGTCGATGTCGTCGCCACGGGTGGTGCGAACGGTGACGTTGTGACCGGCCTTGTGCAACAGGTCCTGAAAACGGCGAATGGCGTTGTTGCTCGGCCGCTCGTACCCGGAGAAGGGGAAGGGATTAAACGGAATGAGGTTGATCTTGCAAGGAAAATCCTTGAGGAGTGCGATCATCTGCTCAGCATGGACAGGCTGATCGTTCACATCCTTGAGCAGCGTGTACTCGATGGTCAGGAAGCGCTTCTCACCGAGACGGGAGATGTAGCGATTGCAGGCATCCAGCACCACCGCGAGGGGGTACTTCTTGTTGATCGGCACCAGCTCGTTACGCAGTTCGTCATTGGGCGCGTGCAGGGACAGCGCCAGCGACACGTCGGTGACTTCAGCGAGCTTGTCGATCATCGGTGCCACGCCGGAGGTGGACAGGGTCACCTTGCGCTTGGAAATGCCATAGCCGAGGTCGTCCATCATGATGGTCATGGCGGACACGACGTTGTCGAAGTTCAGCAGCGGCTCGCCCATGCCCATCATCACCACGTTGGTGATGGCGCGGTCGATCTTGGCGGGGACGGTTCCGAAGGATTTGTTGGCGATCCAGACCTGGCCGATGATCTCGGCGGCGGTGAGGTCGCTGTTGAAACCCTGCTTGCCAGTGGAGCAGAAGCTGCAGTCCAGCGCGCAACCAGCCTGGGACGAGACGCACAACGTGCCGCGCCCTCCCTGGGGGATGTAGACCGTCTCGACGCAACTGCCCGACGCCACACGGACCACCCACTTGCGGGTGCCATCGCTGGAAATGTCCTGGCTGACCACTTCCGGGGCACGGATTTCGGCAGAAGCCTTGAGCTTCTCGCGCAAGGCCTTGCCGATATTGCTCATGGCGTCGAAGTCCTCGACGCCGAAGTGGTGAATCCACTTCATCACCTGACCGGCGCGGAAGCGTTTCTCCCCGATGGTTTCGAAGAAGCTTTCCAGTTGCGGCTGGGTCAGACCCAGCAGGTTCACTTTACCGGTCGATGCAGTCATGGCTTCACCCTCTCCCAGCCGCGATCAGCGGATGCGAGCGCACACCTCGGTGGCGGCGAAGAAGTAGGCGATCTCGCGAGCAGCGGAGGCCTCGGAGTCGGAACCGTGTACGGCGTTTTCGTCAATGGAAACGGCGAAATCGGCGCGGATGGTGCCGGCATCGGCTTTCTTCGGATCGGTAGCGCCCATCAGTTCACGGTTCTTGGCGATGGCGCCTTCGCCTTCCAGTACCTGGACAACGACCGGACCGGAGGTCATGAAGGAAACCAGATCCTTGAAGAAGGGACGCTCTTTGTGCTCGGCGTAGAAGCCGCCGGCTTCACGCTCGGACAGTTGGACCATCTTGGCGGCAACGACGCGCAGGCCGGCCTTCTCGAAGCGGGTGACGATCTCGCCGATGACGTTCTTGGAAACGGCGTCCGGCTTGATGATGGAGAGGGTACGTTCAACAGCCATGGAATTACTCCGGAAACTATGGATTAAAGCGAAAAATTAAACCCGCGAATTATACGCGGGTTCCAGTTAAATGCGTAGGGTGGCTGAGTAGGTCTCAGTCAGCCTCTTCGATCCAGGCCGCCTGGATCGCCTCCAGAACCTTCTCACCCCCTCGCCGGGTGTCGTCATCAAAATCCGGCAAACTGGTCACCCAATTGTGGAGGTCGACGAAATTGACGTAGCGCGGGTCCACGTCAGGCTTGCTTTCGGCAAGCTGGATGGCGATTTCCAGCACATCAACCCATTTCAGACTCATGGCGCAGCCCTCAGTGCTTTTCCGAAACCTGGTTGATGGTGTACTTCGGAATCTCCACCACCAAGTCCTCTTCGCCTACGACGGCCTGACAGGACAGACGCGATTCGGCCTCCAGCCCCCAGGCCTTGTCCAGCATGTCGTCCTCCAGTTCGTCGGAGGGTTCCATTGACGCGAAGCCCTCACGGACGACCACGTGGCAGGTGGTGCAGGCGCAGGACATCTCGCAGGCATGCTCAATCTCCAGGCCGTTGCGCAGCGCCGCCGCGATGATGGTCTCGCCCGTCTGGGCCTCTACCACCAACCCTTCGGGGCAGTGCTCGGCGTGGGGCAGGAATACGATCTGCGGCATGGGGTCATTCCTCGATTTCATTCAGTCGGCGCCCGGCCAGGGCTGCCTTGACACTGGCATCCATGCGCCGCGCCGCGAAGGCGTCGGTCACCTGGACCAGTCGTTTGGTCTGCTGCTCGATCGCCAGGCCGTCGCTGCCTTCGAGCAGCTCGCGCAGTTGATCCAGCTGATAGGCGATGGCGGCACGCTCGTCGCCGTCCAGCAGGGTGTCGCCATCCGCCTGGACAGCCGCCTCGACGGCTTCGATCAGGCGGCGGGCCTCGACCTGGTGCTCACGCAGCACCCGGGCCTGCTTGTCGTCATTGGCGTACTGGAAGGAGTCCTGCAGCATACGGGCTATCTCGCCATCGGTCAGACCGTAGGACGGCTTGACCTGGATGCTCGCCTCGATACCCGAGCCCAACTCCCGCGCGGTCACGCCCAATAAACCGTCGGCATCCACCTGGAAGGTGACGCGGATCTTCGCCGCGCCCGCCACCATCGGCGGGATGCCACGAAGTTCGAAGCGCGCCAGGGAACGGCAGTCCTTGACCAGCTCACGCTCACCCTGGAGCACATGGATCATCATGGCGGTCTGGCCATCGCGGTAGGTGGTGAAGTCCTGCGCGCGCGCCACCGGGATGGTGGTGTTGCGCGGGATGACCTTCTCCATCAGCCCGCCCATGGTCTCGAGACCGAGGGATAGCGGGATCACGTCAAGCAACAGCAGCTCTTCGCCACGCTTGTTGCCCGCCAGGATGTCAGCCTGGATGGCAGCACCGATGGCCACCACCTGGTCCGGGTCAATGTCGGTCAGCGGCTCACGCCCGAACAGACCCGCCACCGCCTCGCGAACACGGGGCACACGAGTCGAACCGCCGACCATCACCACCGCCTCGACATCCTCGACTTCTATGCCGGCGTCCCGCACGGCACGGCGACAGGCCTTGAGGCTGCGCGCCACCATGGGCTCGATCAGTGCCTCGAAATGATCGCGAGTCAAGATGGACGCCCAGCCGCGGTAGCCAACCTCCACATGGTCAGCCGTAGTGAGTGCTTCTTTGGCAGCACAGGCGACTTGCAGCAGGTTGCGCTGGGCACCGGCGTCCAGGTCAGCGGAAAGGCCGGCCTGCTCGACGATCCAACCAGCGATGGCATGGTCGAAGTCATCACCGCCGAGGGCGCTGTCGCCACCCGTGGCCAGGACCTCAAAGACCCCGCGGGTCAGGCGAAGGATGGACACGTCAAAGGTGCCGCCACCCAGGTCATAGATGGCAACGACACCCTGGGCCTGCTTGTCCAGGCCGTAGGCGACCGCTGCCGCCGTCGGCTCATTGAGCAGGCGCAGCACATTAAGGCCGGCCAGCCGCGCAGCGTCCTTGGTGGCCTGCCGCTGGGCGTCGTCGAAATAGGCCGGCACGGTGATGACCGCACCCACCAGCTCGCCACCCAGGCTCGACTCGGCACGCTGGCGCAATGCGCGAAGGATATCGGCGGACACCTCGACCGGGCTGCGGACGCCCTGCACGGTCTCGATGAACGGCATGTGGGATTCCCCTGCAACGAAGCGGTAGGGCAGGTGCTCGCCCAAATGCTTTACATCCTCAAGGCCACGCCCCATGAGACGCTTGACGGAGAGAACGGTGTTCAGCGGGTCGTCCAGGGCGGCGTCACGGGCGGTACGCCCGACCTCGACCCGATCAGGATGGTAGCGAACAGCCGAAGGAACGATCACGTCGCCCTGGGCATCGGGCAAGGGCTCGGCGACACCGCTTCTGACGGCGGCGACGAGGGAATTGGTGGTGCCAAGGTCGATACCCACGGCCAGGCGACGCTGGTGCGGCTTGGGGCTCAGTCCGGGTTCGGCGATCTGCAGTAGGGCCATGCTGGTCTGCTAGTCAGGCGGCGCCCCCGCCATGGCGAGGGCGACAGGGTTAGTCGTCGAGGCGCTCTTCGAGTTGGCGCACTTCCTGAGCGAGCTTGTCGAGGAATTGCATGCGGCGCACAAGGCGCTCGGCCTCATCGCGACGGGCTTCGTCATCCCAACAGGCGGCGAACGCCGACTCGAGCTCGCCCTGGGCCGAGCGCAGGCGGCGCTTGAAGGAGGCCACGCCATCGAGATCAGCGGAGTCCTGGAGGTCTTCCAGCTCTTCGCGCCACTGCATCTGCTGCAGCAGGAAGCCGGGATCCTGGACGGTCGCTTCGAGTGGCAGCTCGCGCCCCTTCAGCGCCAACAGGTAAAGCGCGCGCTGCGGGGCACTGCGCAGGACCTGGTAGGCCTCGTTGAGCTGGGCGGCATGCTCAAGCGCGAGTCGCTGCTCGCGCTCGGAGGCGTCGACGAAGCGGTCAGGGTGGACGGTACGGGCAAGCTCGCGATAGCGAACCGCCAGGCGCTCGGGATCTATCTCGAAGCCGGGCTTGAGATCGAACAGCGCGAAGTGACAGGGACTACCCACACCGAACCTCAGACGTTGAAGCTTTCGCCGCAACCGCACTCGCCGCGAACGTTCGGGTTATTGAACTTGAAGCCCTCGTTAAGGCCCTCGCGAACGAAGTCCAGCTCGGTGCCGTCGAGGTAGGCCAGGCTCTTGGGATCAATGATCACCTTGACCCCGTGGCTCTCGTAAACGAGATCCTCGGAAGCCACCTCATCGACGAACTCCAGCACGTAGGCCAGGCCGGAGCAGCCAGTGGTGCGGACGCCGAGTCGAATGCCCTCACCCTTGCCGCGCCCCTCAAGGGAGCGACGGACATGGCTGGCGGCGGCTTCGGTCATGCTGATGGCCATAACGACTCCTCGATGATCAGATCAGACCCTTCTTCTGCTTGTAGTCCTGGACGGCCGCCTTGATGGCATCCTCAGCCAGAACCGAGCAGTGGATCTTCACCGGCGGCAGGGCCAGCTCTTCGGCAATGGTGGTGTTCTTGATGGCAGCGGCCTCGTCCAGGGTCTTGCCCTTCATCCACTCGGTAGCAAGGGAGCTGGAGGCGATGGCGGAGCCGCAGCCGTAGGTCTTGAACTTGGCGTCTTCGATCACGCCCTGCTCGTTGACCTTGATCTGCAGACGCATCACGTCGCCGCATGCCGGGGCGCCGACCATGCCGGTGCCGACGTTCGGGTCCTCGGCGTCGAGCTTGCCAACGTTCCGGGGGTTCTCGTAGTGGTCGATGACCTTTTCGCTGTATGCCATGTGCTTATTCCTCGCTCATCAGGGGTGGCGTCAGTGCGCCTGCCATTCGACCTTGGAGAGGTCGACGCCCTCTTTGTACATGTCCCACAGGGGGGACAATTCACGGAGTTTGTCCACGGCCTCACGCACCTTGGCGGCCGCATAGTCGACCTCTTCCTCGGTGGTGAAGCGACCGAAGGTGAAGCGGATGGAGCTGTGCGCCAGCTCGTCGTTACGGCCCAGGGCACGCAGCACGTAGGACGGCTCGAGGGAGGCGGAGGTGCAGGCCGAACCCGAGGATACGGCCAGGTCCTTGAGCGCCATGATCAGCGACTCGCCTTCGACGTAGTTGAAGCTGAGGTTCAGGTTGTGCGGAACACGGGCGGTTGCACTGCCGTTCAGGTACAGCTCCTCCATACCCTCCAGGGCCGCCCAGAAGCGCTGACTAAGGCCACGAACGCGCTCGCTCTCGGAGGCCATTTCCTGCTTGGCGATCTGGAAGGCTTCGCCCATGCCGACGATCTGGTGGGTGGCCAAGGTACCGGAACGCATGCCGCGCTCGTGACCACCGCCATGCATCATCGCCTCCAGGCGCACCCGCGGCTTGCGGCGTACGTAGAGAGCGCCGATGCCTTTCGGGCCGTAGGTCTTGTGGGCGGAAAAGGACATCAGGTCGACCTTGAGCTTCTCCAGATCAATCTCCACCTTGCCGGTGGACTGGGCCGCGTCGACGTGAAACAGGATGCCGCGAGCACGGGTCAGCTCGCCGATGGCGGCGATGTCGTTGACGGTGCCGATCTCGTTGTTCACGTGCATGACGGAGACGAGGATGGTGTCGTCGCGCAGTGCCGCATCGACCATCGCCGGGGTGATCAGGCCGTCTTCACCCGGCTCCAGGTAGGTGACCTCGAAGCCTTCACGCTCCAGCTGGCGAGTGGTGTCCAGGACCGCCTTGTGCTCGATCTTGGAGGTGATCAGGTGCTTGCCCTTGCTCTGGTAGAAGTGCGCGACACCCTTGATGGCGAGGTTGTCGGACTCGGTGGCACCGGAGGTCCAGACGATTTCGCGGGGGTCGGCACTGACCAGCTCAGCCACCTGGCGACGGGCGTTCTCCACAGCCTCCTCGGCTTTCCAGCCGAACACATGGGAGCGGGAAGCAGGGTTACCGAAGTTGCCGTCGGCCAGCAGGCAATCGCTCATCTTCTGAGCAACGCGGGGGTCGACCGGAGTGGTTGCGGAGTAATCCAGGTAAATCGGCAATCTCATCGGTTGTCTCCTATCAGGCGGGTGCCCTGCTCATTCGATGGCGGACACTTCAATCTTTTCGGGGCTCGAATTCCGTCCACTGGGACGACGCTGGCCATGGCGCTCGTTCTGACGCTGAGCGACTTCCTGGACCTCGTTGCGACTGACGATATCGCTCAGGCTGATGCTGCTGAGGAAGTCGTGGATCTGGAGGCTGAGGTCATCCCACAGGTGGTGGGTCAGGCAGGCACCGCCGGAGGAGTCGCAGTTGCCCTGACCCTGACAGCGCGTGACGTCGACGGACTCGTTGACCGCATCGATGACCTGCGCCACGTAGATGCTGGAAACGTCGCGGGACAACTGGTAGCCGCCGCCCGGGCCGCGAACGCTGCTGACCAGATTGCCACGGCGCAACTTGGCGAACAGCTGTTCAAGATAAGAGAGGGAGATGCCCTGACGCTCGGAAATATCTGCCAGAGAAACCGGACCTTGCTGCGAGTGCAAAGCCAGGTCGAGCATGGCTGTGACGGCGTAGCGGCCTTTGGTGGTCAGTCGCATGGGAAGTCCACGGTTCGCTGAAGTGCGAGCGAGTATGCTATTCCCGACTATTTAAGTCAACTATAAGCCTGATTAAATAAGTCAGGTATTGCGCTGGGCAGGGGCGCGAATCATATCAGAAACTCGCACCTTCGCCTATCAGACAGTCGGACGCTCCGTGGCGCCCTTTTCACCCTCGAAGGCCTCGCAACGCAACTCGGGCAGGGCCGTCGCGCGGTAGTCACTGCCCAGCTCGGTGAGCGCCTTGCACATGCCGTCGAGGCGCTGATCCACCGCCTGGACATGATCAAGCAGTTGGCCGATGGCACGCGCCACAGGGTCCGGCATGTCCTGCCCGACACCATAGGCATCGAAGCCGAAGCGCTCGGCCAGCGCCTGACGCCGCGCGGCCTGCTCGGAGTCTTCCTTGACGATGATCCGCGCGGGAATGCCGACCGCCGTGGCACCGGCCGGGACCGCCTTGGTCACAACCGCATTGGAGCCGATCTTGGCCCCCGCCCCGACCGTGAACGGGCCAAGCACCTTGGCCCCCGCCCCCACCACCACGCCATCCTCCAGGGTCGGGTGACGTTTACCCTTGCTCCAACTGGTGCCACCCAAGGTCACGCCCTGGTAGAGCGTGACGTCGTCACCGATCTCGGCAGTTTCACCGATGACGATGCCCATGCCGTGGTCGATGAAGAAGCGCCTGCCGATCCGTGCTCCGGGGTGGATCTCGATGCCGGTCAGCCAGCGACCGAAGTTCGATACCAACCGCGCCGCCCACTTCCACCCGGCAACCCACAGCGCGTGCGCGACGCGATGCAGCCAGATGGCATGCAGCCCCGGGTAGCAGGTGAGCACCTCGAAGGCGTTGCGTGCTGCCGGGTCACGGTGGAATACACCTCGAATATCTTCCCGCATGCGAGCCAGCATCACTTCTCCCTCCGCTTCTGGATCTCGCCGCGCGCCGCCTTCTGCGTCTCGGTGAGGATGCCGCGCAGGATGTTCATCTCGAGCTTGCTGATGGAGGCGCGACCGTAGAGCCGGCGCAGGCGGGTCATCAGATGCCGGGGACGCTCAGGGTCGAGGAAGGCGATGTCCACCAGGGTCTGCTCCAGGTGGCCGAAGAAGCGCTCCAGCTCGTCGACCGTCACCGGCTGCACGTTCTCCTCGGCCGTGAGCTCAACCTTCTCCATCTTGGTCGGCTGGCCCTGGACCTGCAGCCAGGCCATGCGAACCTCATAGGTCAGCACCTGCACGGCGGACGCCAGGTTCAGGGAGCCAAAGGCCGGGTCGGACGGGATATGCACATGGAACTGGCAACGCTGCAGCTCGTCATTGGTCAGGCCGGCGTATTCGCGCCCGAACACCAGGGCGACTTCGGCCCCGTCGCTGATCTGCTCGACGCAACTGGCCGCGCACTCGCGAGGGTCCAGCAGCGGCCAGGGGATATGGCGATCCCGCGCGCTGGTGCCATAGACCAGGCTGCAACCCACCAGCGCCTGCTCCAGGGTGTCCACCACCAGAGCGGACTCGAGGATATCGTCAGCACCCGAGGCGCGGGCATAGGCCTCGCGGTCAGGGAACTGCTCCGGCTGGACCAGCACGAGCTTCGACAAACCCATGTTCTTCATCGCCCGCGCAGCACCGCCGATGTTGCCGGGATGACTGGTGCCGACCAGCACCACACGAATATTCTGCAGCACGCCCGCCTGCTCCCACCTGGACTACAAAAGGGTGGGAAATCTTACAGAAACAGTCGGGTAAACACCACGAAGGCCGATGGGCGCATCTACATGGCCTGGGCTTTTCTGCTAGAATTCGCGGCTTTCTTTAACGACCCCAGGTATACGCCCCCATGCAGCCCATGCTGAACATCGCCCTGCGCGCCGCTCGCAGCGCCGGCGAATTGATCTTCCGTTCGATCGAGCGCCTGGACGTGATCGCCATCAACGAGAAGGACGCCAAGGACTACGTCACCGAAGTCGACCGCGCTGCCGAGGAAACCATCATCCAGGCCCTGCGCAAGGCGTATCCGACCCACGGCATCCTGGGCGAGGAAGGTACCTCCATCGCCGGCACCGGCGAGGGCGCCGACTACCAGTGGATCATCGACCCGCTGGACGGCACCACCAACTTCATCCGCGGCGTCCCGCACTTCGCCGTCAGCATCGCCTGCAAGTACAAGGGTCGCCTGGAACACGCCGTGGTCCTCGATCCGGTTCGCCAGGAAGAGTTCACTGCCAGCCGTGGCCGTGGCGCCGCCCTGAACGGCCGCCGCCTGCGCGTCAGCAACCGCAAGAGCCTGGAAGGCGCCCTGCTCGGCACCGGCTTCCCCTTCCGTGACAGCCAACTCGACCACCTGGACAACTACCTGAACATGTTCCGCAGCCTGGTCGGCCAGACCGCAGGCCTGCGCCGCGCCGGCTCCGCGAGCCTGGATCTGGCCTATGTCGCCGCCGGCCGCTTCGATGCGTTCTGGGAGTTCGGCCTGTCCGAGTGGGACATGGCAGCAGGCGCCCTGCTGGTACAGGAAGCCGGCGGCCTGGTGAGCGACTTCACCGGCGGTCACGACTTCCTGGAAAAAGGCCACGTCGTGGCAGGCAACACCAAGTGCTTCAAGGCCGTGCTGACTGCCATTCAGCCGCACCTGCCGCCTTCGCTGAAGCGCTGAACCGCGACCGCAACGAAAAAGGCGCCTCGAGGCGCCTTTTTCATGGGCTAGAGCCAGCGGTTACTGGTTGACGCCGGCCTGCTGCTGCAGCGGCTGGCGTTGCGACAGGATCAGGCGACCGTCCTTGCCCACCGGGATCTGAGCCCCCGGATCGTGATCCATGCGCACCTGGTTCACACGACTGTCCAACCGGTACTGAACGTCATAGCCGACCACCTTCTCGCTGGTCTCGTGCACGGTGTTGCAGCGGGTTTCGGTGGCGGTGTAGGTGTCGCTGTTCTGTATATGCTCCTGCACCTTGTTACCCGCATAACCGCCGCCCACGGCGCCAGCCACGGTCGCGATCTTCTTGCCGTTGCCGCCACCGACCTGGTTGCCCAGCAGGCCACCCGCCACCGCGCCGAGCACGGTGCCAGCGATCTGGTGCTGGTCCTGGACCGGCCGTTGGCGGGTCACGGCGACATCCTTGCAGACTTCGCGCGGGGTCTTGATGGTCTCCTTGACGGGCTGTACCGCGAGCACCTCGGCGTATTCCGGGCCATTGCCCACAAAGCTGTAGGTTGCGACGGCACCACCGGCGGTTACACCGACCGCACCCAGCACTGCGCCGACGAGCATCGACTTGTTCACATGGACCTCCTGGTTTCACTCCGGGCTTTCGCCCTATGCCCTGCCTTGGATTACACACATTCACCCAAGTTCCTACACACCAACCAGCGAAGCAGCCAGTGGGATGCCTTTCACAAAGCCAGAAACGAGAAAGGCCCGCTTGCGCGGGCCCTTCCGATGAAGCACACCTGCTGTCAGGGGCGCTCATCCACTTCGGCAGTCGCGGCCGGCGGAATGAGGTCCTCAGTGGTCAGTTTCAGCCAGATAAGCACCGGTGCGCTGATGTAGATGGAGGAGTAAGTCCCCACCACGACGCCCACCAGCAGCGACAGGGCAAAACCATGCAGGCTGTCACCACCGAACAGCAGCAGCGCCAGCAGGGCAAGCGCCGTTGAGGAGGAAGTGGCGATAGTACGCAGCAGCGTCTGAGTGCAGGACACGTCGATGTTCTCGATCAGGTCCGCCTTGCGCAGCACCCGGAAGTTCTCGCGGATGCGGTCGAAGATGATGATGGTGTCGTTGAGCGAGTAACCGATCATCGCCAGCACCGCCGCCAGCACCGTCAGGTCGAACGGCACCTGGAAGAACGCCAGGATGCCCAGGGTGACGATCACGTCGTGGATCAGCGAAGCCACCGCACCGACGCCGAACTTCCATTGGAAGCGGAAGCCGAGGTACAGCAGGATGCCGCCCAGCGCCAGGAGCATGGCCAGGCCACCCTGGTCACGCAGCTCCTCACCTACTTGCGGGCCGACGAACTCGACGCGCTTGACGGTGAACTGGGTGTCGGCGTCGATCTTGCGCAGCGAAGCCGCCACCTGGTTACCCAGTTGCGGGTCTTCGCCGGCGAGGCGGACCAGCACGTCGGTGGTGGCACCGAAGCTCTGCACCACGGCATCGCGGTAACCGGCCTGCCCCAGCTCTTCCTTGATGCGCTCCAGGTTGGCCGGCTTCTCGTAGGACAGCTCGATCAGCGTGCCGCCAGTGAAGTCCAGGCCGAAGTTCAGCCCCTTCATGAACAGGCTGCCGATGCCGATCAGGCTGATGACGACGGTGATGGCGAACGCGAGGTTGCGGATCGCCATGAAGCGAATGGTTGACTTGATCATGGCTGCCTCAGATCCACAGTTTCTTGAAGTTGCGGCCACCGAAGATCAGGTTGACCTGGCCTCGGGTGAACATGATCGCGGTGAACATCGAAGTGACGATACCCAGCGACATGGTGACGGCGAAGCCCTTGATCGGCCCGGTACCGAGGGCGAAGAGGATGCCACCCACCAGCAGGGTGGTCAGGTTGGAGTCGATGATCGCGGTGTAGGCGCGATCGAAGCCTTCCTGGATCGCACGCTGCACACTCATTCCGTTGGCCAGCTCCTCACGTATCCGCGAGAAGATCAGCACGTTGGCGTCCACCGCCATGCCCAGGGTCAGGACGATACCGGCGATGCCCGGCAGAGTAAGGGTGGCACCGATCACCGACATCAGACCGACCAGCAGCACCAGGTTGAATGCCAGGGCCACGGTGGCCAGCACACCGAAGAAGCGGTAGATGGCAATGATGAACAGCGACACGAAGATCATCGCCCACTCGGTGGACTCGATGCCCTTGACGATGTTCTCGGCACCCAGGCTCGGGCCAATGGTGCGTTCTTCAGCGAAGTACATTGGCGCAGCCAGGCCGCCGGCACGCAGCAGCAGGGCCAGCTCGGAGGACTCGCCCTGGCCGTTCAGGCCAGTGATACGGAACTGGCTACCCAGCGGCGACTGAATGGTCGCCAGGCTGATGATCTGCTTCTCTTCCTTGAAGCTCTGGACTTCGACTTCCTTCTCGACGCCGTCGACCACCTGCTTCACGTAGCGGCTCTGCGGGCGCTGCTCGATGAAGATCACCGCCATGCTGCGGCCCACATTGTTGCGGGTGGCGCGGTTCATCAGTTCGCCGCCATGACCGTCGAGACGGATGTTCACCTGCGGGCGGCCATTCTCGTCGTAGCTCGCCTGGGCATCGGTCACCTGGTCACCGGTGATGATCAGGCTGCGCTCCAGCGGCACGGGCGGACGCCCCGGCTCGCGGAACTCGAAGGACTCGGTGCTGGCCTTGTTGGCATCGGCCGCAGCCGCCAGGCGGAATTCGAGGTTGGCGGTCTTGCCGAGAATACGCTTGGCTTCGGCGGTGTCCTGCACGCCGGGCAGCTCCACCACAATACGGTTGGCACCCTGGCGCTGGACCAGCGGCTCGGCGACGCCCAGCTCGTTCACACGGTTGCGAACGGTGGTGAGGTTCTGCTTGAGGGAGTATTCGCGGATCTCGGTGATCTTGGCCTGAGTCAGGGTGAGGGTCAGAACCTGCTGGTCGCCGCGCTCGCCGGTCTTCAGGTCGAAGTCGTTGAAGGTCTTGCGTATCAGGGACTGAGCCTTGTCCAGGCTGTCCTGGTCGCTGAAGCCCAACTGGAAGCCATTGTCGACGCCCGGCAAGCTGCGGTAACGCACGCGCTCTTTGCGCAGCAGGGTGCGGACTTCGCCTTCGTAGATCTTCAGGCGTGAGGTCAGGGCCTTTTCCATATCCACTTCCAGCAGGAAGTGCACACCACCGGAGAGGTCGAGGCCAAGCTTCATCGGTGTGGCACCCAGGCTGCGCAGCCACTGGGGCGTGGTAGGGGCCAGGTTGAGGGCGACCACGTAGTCGTCGCCCAGCGCACGGCGGATGACATCCTTCGCCGGAAGCTGGTCGGCCAGCTTGGTCAGGCGGAACAGGCCACCACGCTCACTGATGCTGGAACTCTTGACCTCGATGCCTGCTTCCTTCAGCGCCGCCAGCGCGCGGTCCACATCGGGCTGCTGGATCTTCAGCGCGGTGCTGGTGCCGGAAATCTGGATCGCCGGATCATCAGGGTAGAGGTTGGGTGCGGAATAGATGAGGCCGACGGTGAGGACCGCCAGGATCAGCAGGTACTTCCACAGGGGATATTTGTTGAGCATGACACCGCCCGTTATGACGCGGGGCGCCCAAGGCGCCCCGTGAATGGTGAAGATGAATCGTTAGATGGCTTTCAGCGTGCCTTTCGGCAGAGTCGCGGCGATAGCGACTTTCTGAATCTTCAGCTCGACGGTGTCGGAGACCTCGATGACCACGAAGTCATCGGAAACCTTGACCACCTTGCCGGCGATGCCGCCGGAGGTGACCACTTCGTCACCTTTCTGCAGGCCGGAGAGCAGGTTCTTGTGCTCCTTGGCGCGCTTGGATTGGGGGCGCCAGATCATCAGGTAGAAGATGACCAGGAAACCGATCAGGAAAACCCACTCGAAGCCGGTGCCGGCAGGACCTGCGGCGGCCGGAGCGGCTGCGTCGGCGTAGGCGGCGGGGATCAGAAAGCTCATGTAGCACTCCTGTTGCGGAAGTTTGAAAGTGTTCGGCCTTGGGAAATGCGGCGTTAGCAGTCCAGGGGCGGTGTCGGTAGTCCGCGCCGGGCATAGAAGGCATCGACGAAGTCGGCCAATTTACCCTGTTGAATAGCCTCGCGCAAACCAGCCATCAGGCGCTGGTAATGCCGCAAGTTGTGGATTGTATTCAACATGCTGCCGAGCATTTCGCCGCATTTATCCAGATGGTGGAGATAAGCCCTTGAGAAGTGTTTGCAGGTGTAACAGTCGCAGCCGGGCTCGAGCGGCGAGTCATCGTGACGGTGAACAGCATTGCGGATTTTCAGCACGCCGGTGTCGATGAACAGGTGGCCATTGCGCGCGTTGCGGGTAGGCATCACGCAGTCGAACATGTCGACGCCACGGCGTACGCCTTCCACCAGATCCTCGGGCTTGCCCACGCCCATCAGGTAGCGCGGCTTGTCCGCCGGCAGGTGCGGCGGGAGGAAGTCGAGCACGCGGATCATCTCTTCCTTGGGTTCGCCCACCGACAGGCCGCCGATGGCCAGGCCGTCGAAGCCGATTTCCAGCAGGCCTTCGAGGGAACGCAGGCGCAGCTCTTCGTGCATGCCGCCCTGGACGATGCCGAACAGCGCGGCGGTGTTTTCGCCATGGGCAGCCTTGGAACGCTTGGCCCAGCGCAGCGACAGCTCCATGGAACGCTTCGCGGTGTCGAAGTCCGCCGGGTACGGGGTGCATTCGTCGAAGATCATCACGATGTCGGAGCCCAGGTCACGCTGGACCTGCATGGACTCCTCAGGCCCCATGAACACCTTGGCGCCATCCACCGGCGAGGCGAAGGTCACGCCCTCTTCCTTGATCTTGCGCATCGCCCCCAGGCTGAATACCTGGAAGCCGCCGGAGTCGGTGAGGATCGGCCCCTGCCACTGCATGAAGTCATGCAGATCACCATGGCGCTTAATCACTTCGGTACCCGGGCGCAACCAGAGGTGGAAGGTGTTGCCGAGGATGATCTGCGCCCCGATGCCTTCGATATCACGCGGCAGCATCCCCTTCACCGTGCCGTAGGTGCCTACGGGCATGAAGGCGGGCGTCTCGACCACGCCACGGGGAAAAGTCAGGCGCCCGCGGCGGGCCTTGCCCTCGGTGGCGAGCAGTTCGAAACTCATGCGGCAGGTGCGCGTCATGCGAGGTCCTCGGGCCCGCGCGGAGCGGGGTTGCGGGTGATGAACATGGCATCACCGTAACTGAAGAAGCGATAGCCCTGCTCCACCGCCGCCCCGTAGGCGGCCATGGTCTCGGGGTAGCCGGCGAAGGCCGAGACCAGCATCAGCAGGGTGGATTCGGGCAGGTGGAAGTTGGTGACCAGGGCATCCACCACATGGAAGGGCCGCCCGGGGTACAGAAAGATGTCGGTGTCGCCACTGAAGGGCTTGAGCTGACCATCCCGCGCGGCGCTTTCCAGCGAACGCACGCTGGTGGTGCCGACGGCGATCACGCGCCCGCCGCGCGCCCGGCAGGCGGCAACGGCATCCACCACGTCCTGCTTCACCTCAAGCCATTCGCTGTGCATGTGGTGGTCCTCGATGCGCTCCACCCGTACCGGCTGGAAGGTACCGGCCCCCACATGCAGGGTGACGAAGGCGCGCTCGACCCCCTTGGCGGCGATGGCGTCCAGGAGGGCCTGGTCGAAATGCAGGCCCGCAGTGGGCGCCGCGACGGCACCGGCGTGCTGCGCGTACACCGTCTGGTAGCGCTTGCGGTCGGCGTCCTCGTCAGGGCGATCTATATAAGGAGGCAACGGCATGTGCCCGACCCGCTCAAGCAGCGGCAGCACCTCTTCGGCGAAGCCCAGCTCGAACAGCGCATCATGGCGAGCCAGCATGGTGGCTTCGGCGCCGCCGTCGATGAAGATCGTCGAACCCGGCTTGGGCGACTTGCTCGAACGTACGTGAGCCAGCACGCGGTGACTGTCCAGCACACGCTCCACCAGGATCTCCAGCTTCCCGCCCGAAGCCTTCTGCCCGAACAGGCGCGCCGGGATCACCCGGGTGTCGTTGAACACCATCAGATCGCCAGGGCGAAGGTAGCCGAGCAGATCGGAAAAGCCACGGTGGGCGATTTCGCCGCTGGTGCCATCGAGCACGAGCAAGCGACTGGCGCACCGCTCGCTCAGCGGGTGGCGGGCGATCAGGTGTTCAGGAAGGTCGAAATTGAAATCGGCAACGCGCATGGTGGATCGTCTCAGAGGGGCGCGAATAGTAGCGGAATTAGGCAAATCTGACCACGCAGGCGGATTGACCGCCCCAGGCGCCCTCCCTATACTGCGCCGCCATCGTGCCCCGGTGGCGGAATGGTAGACGCGGCGGATTCAAAATCCGTTTCTGGCGACAGAGTGAGAGTTCGAGTCTCTCCCGGGGCACCACGATCCTTAGGTCGCAAGACCACCTCCCCTCGTATCAATTCGTCCTTATCTGCGCTGTTCAGCGTTCCCCGAACGACATGTAGTCGCTTGCGCACATGCCGCGTCGAAACTCGCCTGCACGGGGGATTGGCAGCCCCGGACAGTTAGCGTAGAGTGTGTAGCACTGTGTTTGCATGGGTCGCTGTTGAATCGTGACCTGATGCAGTAGATCCGACAGATCCGCTACATCCCGCTCGACTTCTCTTACTCTTTGCAACCAGTTCCTAGCCCTCAGCCCAATGTCGGGCAGAGGCTGAAAATCAACTCCAGTTCCAAGGAAATTGAGACATGTCGAATCGTCAAACCGGCACCGTTAAGTGGTTCAACGACGAGAAGGGCTTCGGCTTCATCACCCCCGAGAGCGGTCCGGATCTGTTCGTACACTTCCGCGCCATCGAAGGCAGCGGCTTCCGCAGCCTGAAGGAAGGCCAGAAGGTCACCTTCGAAGCCATCCAAGGCCAGAAAGGCATGCAAGCTGACAAAGTCCAGATCCTGGCCTAAGTCGCTGCAAGAAAACCCCTGATGCCTCATCAGGGGTTTTTTTATGTCCGCGTTTCGGTGCCTGCCCTTAGAATGCGGCGTCTTCACATGTGACAAGGGCCCTCCATGCCGAAACACATCCTGCGCCCGGAAGGCGATTTCCCCACAGCCGGGGCCGTTCGCCGCTTCGCCGCCATCTTCTATGACTTCCTGCTCAGCGTTGCCCTGCTGATGGTAGTCACCCTCTTTTACCAACAGGCCATCCTGCGCTCGATTTACGGCGGCGAGCGCCTGCGGGAAATGGCCGAGCAAGGCCTGCTGGCCCACGACCCGGTCCTGTCCACAGTGCTGTTCTTCAGCCTGTTCGCATTCTTCGCCAAGTTCTGGACCCACAACGGCCAGACCCTTGGCATGCAGGTGTGGGGCGTACGCATCCAGAATCGCGATGGCTCGGCGGTCAGCCTCTGGCAAGCCCTGCTGCGCTTCGTGGTCGCCATGGGCTCCTGGCTCTGCTTCGGCCTCGGCTTCCTGTGGATGCTCTGGGACAAGGAGAAGCGTACCTGGCACGACCGCTACTCGGAGAGCATCGTGGTGCAACTCCCCAAGAGCGCTCACAAGAAGTAGCGAACATGAAAAAGCCGGCTCCAAGCCGGCTTTTTCATGAGCGACCCGATCAGCCAGCCCGGCGCAACAGCCAGATACCAGCCAACGCACAGATGCCCGCAGGGATCAGCACCGCCAGGAATGGCGGGAATCCGAACACCAGGCTCGATGGCCCCAGCAGGTCCTGACTGATACGCACCACGAAACCGATGACCACACCGGTGAAGATGCGCTGCCCCAGGGTCACCGAGCGCAGCGGCCCGAAGATGAAGGAAATCGCCATCAGCACCAGCGCCCCCGTCACCAGCGGCTGCAACAGCTTGGTCCAGAAGGCCAGCCAATAGCGGCTGCTGTTGAGGCCCTGCGCGGTCAGGTAGTGCACGTAGCTCCACAGGCCACTGATGGAGAGCGCCTCGGGCTCCATCACCACGGTACTGAGCAGTTGCGGGTTGAGCTGGATGTCCCAGCGCTCGTTGCTCGCATCCACCACCTCGGTGTGATCACCGCGGAAGTGAGTGGTGGTCACGTCCTCCAACTGCCAGTGATCACCCTGGTACAGCGCACGCCGGGCGAAGCTCGCAGCCTGCATGCGCCGCTCGCCGTCGAATTCGTAGCGGGTCACGCCATAGAGCACACCATTGGGCTGCACAGCATTGATGTGCACGAACTCATTGCCCTGGCGATGCCACAGCCCCCGCTTGGAGGTCTGGGCCTCGCCACCGCCCTGGGCCAGGGCACGGTTGGCCTGGGCCAGATTTTCGCTCCAGGGCGCCACGTATTCACCCAGCAGGATGCCCGCCAGCATCAACACCAGCAGCGGCTTCATCACCGCCCAGACGATGCGACCGATGGAAACGCCAGCCGCCCGCATGATGGTCAACTCACTGCTGCTGGCCAGGGTACCGAGGCCGATCAGGCTGCCGATGAGCGCCGCCATGGGCAGCATCTCGTAGGCACGGCGCGGCGCAGTGAGCAGCACATAGCAGATGGCGTCCATCAGGGTGTAGTTGCCCTTGATGTCGCCCAGCTCATCGATGAAGGCGAACAGCAGCGCCAGGCTGATGATCACACCCAGCACCGCCAGGATGCCGAAGAACACACTGGTACCGATGTACCTGTCCAGCTTAGCCATGGGCCACCTCACGAGCAGAACGACGGGCGGCCCATTTCAGACGGAGCGGTTCCCAGTAAAGCAACAGCAGCCCCACGCCCAGGAAGATGCCATGCACCCACCACAAGCCAAGGGCCATCGGGATCTTGCCCTTGTCGAGCTGGCCACGGGCGGCAATCAGCATCGACAGGTAAGCCATATAAAGGAGGATCGCCGGCAGCAGCTTGAGGAAGCGCCCCTGGCGCGGATTCACCCGCGACAACGGCACTGCCAGCAGGGTCACCACGAACACCAGCATCGGAATGGACAGACGCCACTGCAGCTCGGCCTGGTAACGCGGGTTGTCGCTACCCAGCAGGTCGCGGGTCGGGATCGCCTCGCGCTCACCGATCTCGGCACTGATCTCCGGCTTCGGCAGGAGGATGCCGTAGGTCTCGTACTTGATGGCGCGGTAATCGGCCTTGCCCGGGTTGCCGTCGTAGCGGTAACCGTTCTCCAGGATCAGGTAGCGGCTGCCGTCCTCGTGGATGACTTGGCGCCCGCTCTCGGCCACCAGCACGCCGATGCCCTGCTCCTTGCTGTCCTGGGACAGGCGCTTCTCGGAGATGAACACCCCGCCCAGCTCGCCGCGGTCCGCCGACAGGCTCTCGGTATAGGTCACCCGATCACCGCTTTTGAGGGTCTGGAAACGGCCCGGCACCAATGTGTCGAACTCGGTCAGCGCGTCCTGCTGATTGAGGATGCGCCCCACTGCAGTCACACCCTGAGGCGCCAGGCCCAGGCTAAGCCAGGCCACCATCAGCGCGACCAGTGCAGCCGGCGCCAGGCTATACGCCACCAGGCGCTGCTGGCTCATGCCGGTGGCAGACAGCACCGTCATCTCGCTGTCCAGGTAGAGCCGGCCGTAGGCCAGCAGGAAGCCGAGGAACAGGCCCAGCGGCAGGATCAGTTGGAGGAAGCCCGGTATGCGGTAGCCCATGATCAGGAACAGCACGCCAGGGTCCAGGGCACCCTGCGCCGCCTGGGCCAGGTACTTGATGAATCGACCGCTCATGATGATCACCAGCAACACGGCGCTCACCGCGCTGAGGGTCACCAGGACTTCGCGGGACAGGTAACGGAAGACGATCAAACCAGACACTCCAGGGTTGTCAGGCTCAGGCGGCTACGCTCAAACTAGCCGCTTTGTGGCCGGCACGCCCGAACGGGCACGCCACGGAAAATGGCCGGCATTATATCCTGCAATCCCGACTCTTTGTCTTGGGGACATCACATGGAATTCCTCGTCAAAAGCGCACGCCCGGAAACCCTGAAGACCGCCACACTGGTGGTCGCCGTTGGCGAAGGCCGCAAACTCGGCACCGCAGCCAGCGCGCTGGACACCGCCACTGGCGGCGCCATCGCCACCCTGCTCAAGCGCGGCGACCTGGCCGGCAAGGTCGGTCAGACCCTGCTGCTGCACAGCTTGCCCAACCTGAAGGCCGACCGCGTACTGCTGGTCGGCATCGGCAAGGAGCGCGAGCTGACCGACCGTCAGTTCCGCAAGGTGACCGCTGCCGTCGGCAGTGTGCTCAAGGGCCTGGGTGGCAGCGATGCCGTGCTCACCCTCGGTGAACTCAAGGTCAAGGGCCGCGACGCCTACGGCAAGGCCCGCCTGCTGGTGGAGACCCTGGCCGACGGCAGCTACCGCTTCGACCGCTTCAAGAGCACCAAGGCCGATGCCCCGGCCCTGAAGAAGATCACCCTGCTGGCCGAGAAGGCCGAGCAAGCCGACGTCGAGCGCGGCAGCCTGCACGCCCGCGCCATCGCCACCGGCATGGCCTACACCCGCGACCTGGGCAACCTGCCGCCGAACCTCTGTCACCCCAGCTTTCTCGCCGAGGAAGCCAAGGCCCTGGCCAAGGCCCACAAGAACCTCAAGGTCGAGGTGCTGGACGAGAAGAAGCTCAAGGAGCTCGGCGCCGGCGCCTTCCTCGCCGTCGCACAGGGCAGCGAGCAGCCGCCGCGGATGATCGTGCTCAACTACCAGGGCGGCAAAAAGGACGACAAACCCTTTGCCCTGGTCGGCAAGGGCATCACCTTCGACACCGGCGGCATCAGCATCAAGCCCGCCGCCGGCATGGACGAGATGAAGTACGACATGTGCGGCGCCGCCAGCGTCCTCGGCACCTTCCGTGCCGTGCTGGAGCTGCAACTGCCGATCAACCTCGTCGGCCTGCTGGCCTGCGCCGAGAACATGCCCAGCGGCGGCGCCACCCGCCCCGGCGACATCGTCACCACCATGAGCGGCCAGACCGTCGAGATCCTCAACACCGACGCCGAAGGCCGCCTGGTGCTGTGCGACACCCTCACCTACGCCGAGCGCTTCAAGCCCCAGGCCGTGATCGACATCGCCACCCTCACCGGCGCCTGCATCGTCGCCCTGGGCGCCAACACCTCAGGCCTGATGGGCAACAACGACGCCCTGGTGAAGCAGATCCTCAAGGCCGGCGAGTACGCCGACGACCGCGCCTGGCAACTGCCGCTGTTCGAGGAATACCAGGAGCAACTGGACAGCCCCTTCGCCGACATCGCCAACATCGGCGGGCCCAAGGCCGGCACCATCACCGCCGGCTGCTTCCTGTCGCGCTTCGCCAAGAAGTTCCACTGGGCCCACCTGGACATCGCCGGCACCGCCTGGGTCAGCGGCGGCAAGGACAAGGGCGCCACCGGCCGCCCGGTCCCGCTGCTCACCCAGTACCTGCTCGACCGTCTCTGATCCACTGCGACACCTCCCGGCGCCCCAGGCGCCGGGCCTCTTTCCAGGAACACCGAAATGACCCGCGTCGAGTTCTACGTCCTGTCCACCAGTACCCCGGCAGACCGCCTGCGCGCCGCCTGTCAGCTGGCCGGCAAGGCCTGGCGCCACGGCATGCCGGTGTTCGTCCGCTGCGCAGACGACGCCCAGGGCCAGGCCCTGGACGAACTGCTCTGGCAGTTCCGCGCCGAGACCTTCATCCCCCACGCCCAGTACGGGGAAGACCCGCACGCCCCGGTGGTCATCGGCCGGGACCAGCAGCCCGGCGCCAGCCAGGGCCTGCTGATCAACCTCGACCCGACCCTCTCGCCCCACCTCGGCCACTTCAGCCGGGTCATCGAGATCGTCAACCAGGAGCCAGCCCTGCTTGCCGCCTGCCGGGAGAATTTCCGCACCTACCGGCAGCGGGGCTATGATCCCAAACGAGTCGAACTCTGAGCCGCACCATGGACAACCCCAGCCAGCCTCCCCGCCCGGCCCACCTGCTGGACGACCTCGAGTCCATCCGCGCCCTGCTCGATGAACACACCAGCAGCGAGCCGCCCCTGCTCACCGAATCGGTAGACCCTGCCAGCATCCCTCTGCTGTCCGAGATCGTCGAACCGCCGCCGTTCAGCCTCAGCCCGGCGCCCCAAGCCGCCCAGCCGGCGACACCCGCCGCCCCGCGCCCGGCACCCGCGCCCGTGAAGGCCGCCGCTCCCGTACCGCCCGTCGCCCCGGCGCCTGCAGCGCCCAGTGCCGCCCAGCCCTCCGTGCGCGGCGGCGTCGAAGCCGCCACGCAAACCCAGCTCGATCGCTTGGACAGCGAGCTGCGCGCCGCCGCCCAACTGATCCTGCAGGACGTCATCGACGACTTCGTCCCGCAGATCGAAGCCGAGCTCAAGCGCCGCCTCAACGCCCGCCTCACCCGCCTGCTCCCCCAACTGCCGCGACGCAGCTGACCGCCTGCGTAGCGGCCTTTGGCCGCCTGGGTTTTGCCCGTTATACTCGGCGGCTTTCCGATCAGTTGCCGACACGGTCCCGCCGCACACATGGACAAGACCTACCAGCCCCACGCCATCGAAACTTCCTGGTACCAGACCTGGGAGAAGAACAACTACTTCGCCCCGCAAGGTTCCGGCGAGCCCTACACCATCATGATCCCGCCGCCGAACGTCACCGGCAGCCTGCACATGGGCCACGGCTTCAACAACGCGATCATGGATGCGCTGATCCGCTTCCGCCGCATGCAGGGCCGCAACACCCTGTGGCAGCCCGGCACCGACCACGCCGGCATCGCCACCCAGATGGTGGTGGAGCGCCAACTGGCCGCCCAGGGCATCAGCCGCCATGACCTCGGCCGCGAGCAGTTCCTCGACAAGGTCTGGGAATGGAAGGAACAGTCCGGCGGCACCATCACCCGCCAGATCCGCCGCCTCGGCTCCTCCGTCGACTGGTCGCGCGAGCGCTTCACCATGGACGACGGCCTCTCCGAAGCGGTCAAGGAAGCCTTCGTCCGCCTGCACGAAGACGGCCTGATCTACCGCGGCAAGCGCCTGGTCAACTGGGACACCAAGTTCCACACCGCCATCTCCGACCTCGAAGTGGAGAACCACGACGAGAAAGGCCACCTGTGGAACCTGCGCTACCCCCTGGCCGACGGCAAGAAGACCGCCGAAGGCAACGGCTACCTGATCGTCGCCACCACCCGCCCGGAAACCATGCTGGGTGACAGCGCCGTCGCCGTGCACCCGGAAGACGAACGCTACAAGGCCCTGATCGGCAGCTTCGTCGAACTGCCCCTGGTCGGCCGCCGCATCCCCATCGTCGCCGACGAGTACTGCGACCCCGAGTTCGGCACCGGCTGCGTCAAGATCACCCCCGCCCACGACTTCAACGACTACGAAGTCGGCAAGCGCCACGACCTGCCGCTGATCAACATCTTCGACAAGAACGCCGCCGTGCTCGCCACCGCCCAGGTGTTCAACCTCGACGGCAGCGTCAACGACAGCCTCGACGCCACCCTCCCGGCCCAGTTCGCCGGCCTCGACCGCTTCGAAGCACGCAAGCAGGTCGTCGCCGCCTTCGAACAGCTCGGCCTGCTGGAGAAGATCGAAGACCACGCCCTCAAGGTGCCCAAGGGCGACCGTTCCGGCACCGTCATCGAACCCTGGCTGACCGACCAGTGGTACGTCTCCACCAAGCCCCTGGCCGAACCGGCCATCGCCGCCGTGGAAGATGGCCGCATCCAGTTCGTGCCCAAGCAGTACGAGAACATGTACTTCTCCTGGATGCGCGACATCCAGGACTGGTGCATCAGCCGTCAGCTCTGGTGGGGCCACCGTATCCCCGCCTGGTACGACGAAGCCGGCAACGTCTACGTCGGCCGCGACGAGGCCGAAGTCCGCGCCAAGTACAACCTCGGCGACCAGCCGCTGCGCCAAGACGAAGACGTCCTCGACACCTGGTTCA
The DNA here is from genome assembly GCF_001728925.1 of Pseudomonas sp. 1D4. Taxonomy (NCBI): domain Bacteria; kingdom Pseudomonadati; phylum Pseudomonadota; class Gammaproteobacteria; order Pseudomonadales; family Pseudomonadaceae; genus Pseudomonas; species Pseudomonas sp. 1D4. The sequence continues at coordinate 17,297 of NZ_LXJQ01000025.1, read as the reverse complement.
GCTCCGGCCTGTGGACCTTCTCCACCCTCGGCTGGCCGGGACAGACCGAGTTCCTCAAGACCTTCCACCCCACCGACGTCCTGGTCACAGGCTTCGACATCATCTTCTTCTGGGTCGCCCGCATGATCATGCTGACCATGCACCTGGTGAAGAACGAGGACGGCACCCCGCAGGTTCCGTTCAAGACCGTCTACGTCCACGGCCTGGTGCGCGACGGCCAGGGCCAGAAGATGTCCAAGTCCAAGGGCAACGTCCTCGACCCGCTGGACATCGTCGACGGCATCACCCTCGACGCCCTGCTGGAGAAACGCACCAGCGGCATGATGCAGCCCAAGCTCGCCGAGAAGATCGCCAAGCAGACCCGCATCGAGTTCCCCGACGGCATCAACAGCTTCGGCACCGACGCCCTGCGCTTCACCTTCTGCTCGCTTGCCTCAACCGGCCGTGACATCAAGTTCGACATGGGCCGCGTCGAGGGCTACCGCAACTTCTGCAACAAGCTGTGGAACGCCGCCAACTTCGTCATCGAGAACACCGACGGCCAGGACACCGGCATCAATGGCGAAGCCGTCGACCTCTCCTCCGTCGACCGCTGGATCATCAGCCAGCTGCAGCGCACCGAAGCCGAAGTCACCCGCCAGCTCGACGCCTTCCGCTTCGACCTGGCCGCCCAGGCCCTCTACGAGTTCGTCTGGGACGAGTACTGCGCCTGGTACCTCGAACTGGTCAAGCCCGTGCTCTGGGACGAGAACGCCCCCATCGAGCGCCAGCGCGGCACCCGCCGTACCCTGGTGCGCGTACTGGAGGTCATCCTGCGCCTGGCCCACCCGTTCATGCCCTTCATCACCGAAGAGATCTGGCAGCGCATCAAGGGCCAGGCCGGCGTCAGCGGCGACACCCTCATGCTGCAACCCTGGCCGGTGGCCAACGAAAGCCGCATCGACGCCGCCGCCGAAGGCGACATCGAATGGGTCAAGACCCTGATGCTCGGCGTGCGCCAGATCCGTGGCGAAATGAAGATCTCCATGGCCAAGCGCATCGACATCATCGTCGCCAACACCAATGCCGAAGACCTGCGCCGCCTGGCCGACTTCGAGCCCCTGCTGAACAAGCTGGCCAAGCTCGAATCCGTCCGCGTCCTGGCCAACGACGAAGAAGCCCCCATGTCCGCCACCGCCCTGGTGGGTGACATGCAGGTGCTGGTGCCCATGGCCGGCCTGATCGACAAGGACGCCGAACTGGCGCGCCTGGACAAGGAAATCCAGCGCCTGGACGGCGAGGTCAAGCGCGTCGGCGGCAAGCTCGCCAACGAAGGCTTCGTCGCCAAGGCCCCGGCCGAGGTGCTCGAAAAGGAGCGCGCCAAGCTGGCCGAGGCCCAACAGGCCCTGACCAACCTCACCGAGCAGCGCGGGCGCATCGCCAGCCTGTGATGCACAAGAGCCCGCCCATCGACAGATCGGCGGGCTTTTCATTACCCGCTTTCCCGTTCACTGCAGAAAGGACTTCCCCATGTACGCGCTGATGGCCCTGCTGTTCATCGCCGGTTACCTGTGCATCGCCCTGGAGCACCCGCTCAAGGTCGACAAGGCTGCCTCCGCCCTGATCACCGCCGTACTCTGCTGGACCGTCCTGGTCCTCGGCATCGACAGCATCGCCCCCGGCCTGGCCCAGGGTGAACACGGCGTCAGCGGCGAACTGCGCCACCACCTGGGGGAAATCTCCGAGATCCTGTTCTTCCTGCTCGGCGCCATGACCATCGTCGAACTGGTCGATGCCCACGAAGGCTTCAAGGTCATCACCGACCGCATCCAGACCCACAAGCGCGTCACCCTACTGTGGATGATCGGCTTCATCACCTTCTTCCTCTCCGCCGTGCTGGACAACCTCACCACCACCATCGTCATGGTGTCCCTGCTGCGCAAACTGATCCGCCACCAGCACGAGCGCTGGTTCTACGCCGGCATCGTGGTGATCGCCGCCAACGCCGGCGGCGCCTGGTCCCCCATCGGCGACGTCACCACCACCATGCTCTGGATCGGCCACCAGATCAGTGCCAGCGGCATCATCGTCAGCCTGTTCATCCCCAGCCTGGTGTGCCTGCTGGTGCCCCTCGCCGTCCTCAGCTTCATCCTCCGCGGCGAATTCCAGCGCCCCGACGACGAAGCCGATGCCGCCGAGCACGACCCCACCACCCCCTTCGAGCGCAACCTGGTGTTCGCCCTCGGCCTCGGCGCCCTGCTCTTCGTCCCGGTGTTCAAAGGCATCACCCACCTGCCGCCGTACATGGGCATCCTCCTCGGCCTTGGCGTCCTCTGGGTCGTCACCGAATGGCTGCACCGCGGCAAGCATGACGAAGACAAGCACCCGCTCTCGGTGATCGGCGTCCTGCGGCGCGTCGACACCCCCAGCATCCTGTTCTTCCTCGGCATCCTCCTGGCCGTCTCCAGCCTCGCCACCGCCGGCCACCTCAACCAGGTCGCCGCCGCCCTCAAGGACAGCCTCGGCAACGTCTACGCCATCAACATCGCCATCGGCCTGCTGTCCTCCGTGGTCGACAACGTGCCTCTGGTGGCCGGCGCCATGAAGATGTACCCGCTGGCCACCCCCGAAGCCGTCGCCGCCGCCGGCGACCAGGCCGGCTGGCTCGGCCAATTCGTCGTCGACGGCACCTTCTGGGAACTGCTCGCCTTCTGCGCCGGCACCGGCGGCAGTTGCCTCATCATCGGCTCCGCCGCCGGCGTCGCCGCCATGGGCATGGAGCGCATCGACTTCATCTGGTACCTCAAGCGCATCAGCCTCCTGGCCCTGCTCGGCTACCTCGCCGGCGCCGCCACCTACATCGGCCTCGCCCAGCTCTGAAGGGAACGACACGGATGTCCAGCCCGATCCAGCTGCAATTCGAATCCACCCTGCCCATCACGGCAGAGACCGCCTGGCGCTGGATCACCGACGTCGACCTGCTACGCGCGGAAATGCGCCCCTGGCTGCGCATGAGCGTCCCGCCCGGCATCCGCTCCCTCGACGACCTCACCCTCGTACCTGGACGCCCCCTGTTCACCAGCCGCCTCTGGCTGCTCGGCTGCCTGCCCATGGGCCATTCCCACCTCACGCTGGAATCCCTCGAACCCAGCCACGGCTTCGTCGAAGCCTCCCCCATGACCGGCATGCGCCTGTGGCGCCACGAACGCACCCTGCACGCCGTCGAAGGCGGCGTGCGGCTCTGCGACCGTTTGACCTTCGAGCCGCGCCTGGCCGCTACGCTGGTTCGCACCCTTACCCGTTTCTTCTTCAATCAACGCCACCGGGTACTCCGGCACCGAGCCACCGCCACGGATTAGCGCCCCAGCCCCTGGCCCGACGCCCCTCGCCTGCCTCGACAAGGACCTGCCATGGAAACCAGCAAGACCCGCACCAGCTTCTACCGCCGCCTCTACGTCGCCTGGCTGATCGACAGCGGCACCGCCACCAGCGTCCCCGCGCTGATGGAGGCCACCGGCATGCCCCGCCGCACCGCCCAGGACACCCTCGCCGCCCTCGCCGAACTGGACATCGACTGCCGCTTCGACCAGGCCGAAGGCGCGCGCAACAACAGCGGCCACTACCGCATCCACGACTGGGGCCCCATCGACCCGTCCTGGATCGACGCCAACCTGAGCCCGATCAAGGCGGTGCTCGGCTATCCCTGACAAGCTGCCGCCGCGTCAGAAACAGGAAGCCCCGCGTGAACAACGACCTGCTGATGGTCCTCGGCCTGCTGGCCGGCGCCGTCACCCTCTTCGCCCTCAACCGCCCGCGCATGGACGTGGTCGCCCTGCTGGTGCTCGTCGCCCTGCCCCTCACCGGCGTGCTCGACACCAGCGAAGCCCTGTCCGGCTTCAGCGACCCCAACGTGGTGCTGATCGCCGCCCTGTTCATCATCGGCGACGGTCTGGTGCGCACCGGCATCGCCTACCGCCTGGGGGACTGGTTGGTGGCCAGGGCCGGCAGCAGCGAAACGCGCCTGCTGGTCCTGCTGATGCTGGCCGCTGCCGGGCTCGGCTCGGTGATGAGTTCCACTGGCGTGGTCGCCATCTTCATCCCGGTCGCCCTCGGCGTCGCCTCGCGCCTGCGCATTCCGCCGGGCCGGCTGATGATGCCGCTGGCCTTCGCCGGGCTCATCAGCGGCATGCTCACCCTGGTGGCCACCGCCCCCAACCTGGTGGTCCACGCCGAACTCAAGCGCGCCGGTCTGGAGGGCTTCGGCTTCTTCAGCATGACCCCGGTGGGGCTCGCCGTACTGGTCCTCGGCATCGGCTACATGCTGCTGGTACGCCGCTGGCTCACCCCACGGGGCGAAGACGGCAACGCCAATGCCCCACGCCTGACCCTTGCCGACCTCGCCCGCGCCTACCGCCTGGACGAGCGCGAGCGACGCCTGCGGGTGCGCGCCGACTCGCCCCTGGCCTGCCAGGCCCTCAACGAACTGGAACTGCGCAGCCAGTACGGCATCAACGTCATCGCAGTGGAACGCCAGCGGCGCTTCCGCACCCTGCTGTTGATGGCCACCGGCGACACCCAGCTGGCGCCCGGCGACGTGCTGCTGGTGGACCTGGCCAGCCCCGCCATCGGCCTGCTCGGCGCCTACCAGCAACTGGGGCTGGAACCCATGCCCCTGGCCGACTCCTACTTCAGCCTGCACGCCCACCAGCTCGGCCTGGCCGAAGTGGCGATGCCGCCGGAATCCCAACTGCCGGGCAAGACCATCCAGGAACTGGGCTTCCGCACCCGGCACAAACTCAACGTGGTCGGCCTGCGCCGGAGCGGCAAGGCCCTGGAAGGGGTGCTGGTGGACGAGAAGCTCAAGGCCTCCGACACCCTGCTGGTGGCCGGCGAATGGCGGGCCATCCACCGCCTGCAGGGGCTGAGCCGCGACTTCCTGGTGCTCAGCCTGCCGGCCGAGGTGGACGAGGTCGCCCCCACCGCGCGCAAGGCGCCCTACGCCCTGCTCAGCCTGGGGGTGATGATCGCGCTGATGGTGTCCGGACTGGTGCCCAACGTGCTCGCTGCCCTGATCGGTTGCCTGCTGATGGGCGCCTTCCGCTGCATCGACCTGGACAGCGCCTACCGCGCCATCCACTGGCCGACCCTGGTGCTGATCGTCGGCATGCTGCCCTTCGCCACCGCCCTGCAACGCACCGGCGGCATCGACTTCGCCGTACAGGGGCTGGTCGCCCTGCTCGGCAACGCCGGGCCCTACGCCATGCTGGCCAGCCTGTTCGCCGTCACCGCGCTGATCGGCCTGTTCATCTCCAACACTGCCACCGCCGTGCTCATGGGCCCGGTGGCCATCGCCACCGCACAGCAACTGGGTGCCTCACCGCTGCCCTTCGCGCTGATCGTCGCCCTCGCCGCCTCGGCCGCCTTCATGACGCCGATCTCCTCCCCGGTGAACACCCTGGTGGTCGGCCCCGGACACTACCGCTTCGGTGACTTCGTGAAGATCGGCGTGCCCTTCACCCTCTTGGTGATGCTCGTCAGCGTGGTGCTGGTGCCCTGGCTATTCCCGCTCTGAGCGGGCAGCCCGTCAGGCCGTGCGCAGGAAGAAGCGCTTGGTGGCGCGGCGCAGCCAGTTGGACTCGGCCGCCAGGCGGGTGAGGTTCTCGCGCACCGCGCCCACGTAGTCGCGGTCGTCGTTGAGGATGTGGTTGAACAGCCAGCGGCCCAGCAGGGACTTCAGCTCATCGGCCACGTCCTCGCCCCGTGCGAAGCGCTCGCGATACTCCCCCACCCGGCGGATGAACAGTTCGTGCACACGCTTGTGGGCACGGGTGAAGGCGTAGCCGGCCTCCTCCATCATCGATTCCTCGAAGGCGAAGTGGGACAGGGTGTAGTCCACCAGCTCCTCGATCACCGTGGCGACGACCCCGGCATCCGCCCGGAGCTGCGCCTCGTGGAGCTGGTTGATCATGTCGACGATGCGCCGGTGCTGGTCATCGATCACGCCGATGCCACTGTCCAGCTCGTCACGCCATTGAAGAAAAGCCATGGTGTCCTCCTGATCTCACGGTCTGCCCGACAACCTAAGCGGGCCGCCCTCCTCGCCCCATGACACGCATCAACAGAGTTCCCCTCGCCAGGGCGTTGCACGACAGAACAGGTGCTTCCCACAAGGCACCGGCTGCGCATCCGACCGCTGACTTCAGCCCCCAGCCGTGGGAAAATCCCGCGCCCAACCCCAGCCGACAGCCGCCCCATGCCCCAGCCGCACAAACGCCCCCGCACGCCTGAAGCCCAGGCCGGCAAGGGCGCCCTGCACCCGCGCAATCGTCACCAGGGCCGCTACGACTTTCCCGCGCTGATCGCCGGCAGCCCCGAGCTGGGCGCCTTCGTCATCACCAACCCCTACGGCAAGCCGAGCATCGACTTCGCCAACCCCGACGCGGTGAAGGTGTTCAACCGGGCCCTGCTCAAGCAGTTCTACGGCATCCGCCAGTGGGACATCCCCGCCGGCTACCTGTGCCCGCCGATCCCCGGGCGTGCCGACTACCTGCACCACCTGGCCGACCTGCTCGGCGCCGCCCACGACGGTGTCATCCCCCAAGGCCCCGGCCTGCGCGGGCTGGACATCGGCGTCGGGGCCAACTGCGTCTACCCGCTGATCGGCCACCACGACTACGGCTGGCGCTTCGTCGGCGCCGACATCGACCCGCAGTCATTGGATTCCGCTGCCGCCATCCTCGCCGCCAACCCGCGCTTCGGCGACGCCATCGAACTGCGTCGCCAGGCCGATCCCCGGCACATCTTCCAGGGCCTGGTGCAGGCGGACGAACGCTTCGACTTCACCCTCTGCAACCCGCCCTTCCACGCCTCCCTGGACGAAGCCCGCAGCGGCAGCACCCGCAAGTGGAAGAACCTCGGCAAGCAGGACCCGAGCCGCCAACTGCCGGTGCTGAACTTCGGCGGCCAATCCAACGAGCTGCATTGCGAAGGGGGCGAAGCCGCCTTCATCGCCCGCCTGGCCGACGAGAGCGCCGCCTTCGCCCAGCAGGTGTTCTGGTTCAGCACCCTGGTCTCCAAGGTCGGCAACGTCGCCCCCCTGCAGGAGCGCCTCAAGGCCCTCGGCGCCACCGACATCCGCGTGGTGCACATGGCCCAGGGCCAGAAGCAGAGCCGCTTCGTCGCCTGGACCTACCTGGAGAAGACCCAGCGCCGCGCCTGGCGCAAGGCACGCTGGCCATAGGGTGGACGTCGCTTTTCACGTCCACCATCGGCGTTACCGGCCACACCGACGGTGGACCGGTGAAGCGCGGTCCACCCTACGCCCGGGATCGAGTCCGCTGCCGCTACAGAAGGTGGGCTGAAGCCCGCCCTAAGACCGCTCAGCGGGCGAACAACCGGTACGCCGGGTTGTCGCTTTCGTCCCACCAGGGGTAGCCGATGGCGTCCAGGGCGGCGGGCAGTTGGTGCATCTGTTCCTCCGGCACCTGCAGCCCGGCCAGTACGCGGCCGTCGGCGGCGCCGTGGTTGCGGTAGTGGAACAGGCTGATGTTCCAGCGCCCCCCCAGCTTGTCGAGGAAGTTGAACAGCGCACCGGGCCGCTCGGGGAACTCGAAGCGCAGCAGGCGCTCGCCCTGCGCGCCCTCGGCGCGGCCGCCGACCATGTGGCGGATGTGCAGCTTGGCGAGTTCGTTGTCGGTCAGGTCCAGCACCGGGAAGCCTTGCTGCCGCAGCCCCTCCACCAGCGTCTGGCGCGGGTCGCTGAGCGGGTGGGTCTGCACGCCGACGAACAACCGGGCCTGGTCGCCGTCGTCGTAGCGGTAGCTGAATTCGGTGATCTGCCGCTTGCCCAGCGCTTCGCAGAAGGCGCGGAAGCTGCCCGGCCGCTCGGGGATGGTGACGGCGATGATGGCCTCGCGCTGTTCACCCAGCTCTGCACGCTCGGCCACGTGGCGCAGGCGGTCGAAGTTGACGTTGGCGCCGGAGTCGATGGCCACCAGCACCTGCCCCGTCACGCCCTCGCGCTCGACGTAGCGCTTGATCCCGGCCACGGCCAGGGCGCCGGAGGGCTCGGTGATGGAGCGGGTGTCGTCGTAGATGTCCTTGATCGCCGCGCAGACCTCGTCGGTGCTGACGGTGATCACCTCGTCCACGTACTCGCGGCACACCTCGAAGTTGTGCGCGCCGATCTGCGCCACCGCCACGCCGTCGGCGAACAGTCCCACCTGTTCCAGCACCACCCGCTCGCCCGCTGCCAGGGCCGCCTGCAGGCAGTTGGAGTCGTCCGGTTCGACGCCGATCACCTTCACCTCGGGCCGCAGGTACTTCACGTAGGCGGCGATGCCGGCGATCAGACCGCCGCCGCCCACCGGCACGAAGATGGCATCGAGCTGGCCGGGCTGCTGGCGCAGGATCTCCATGGCCACGGTGCCCTGCCCGGCGATCACTTCGGGGTCGTCGTAAGGTGGGATGAAGGTCAGCCCCTCGGCCTGCACACGCGCCCAGGCATGGGCCAGGGCCTCGGGGAAAGCGTCGCCATGCAGCACCACCTTGCCACCCCGGGCCAGCACGCCCTGGACCTTCAGCTCCGGCGTGGTGCGCGGCATGACGATGGTGGCGTCGATGCCCAGCTCGCGGGCCGCCAGGGCCAGGCCCTGGGCATGGTTGCCGGCGGAGGCGGCGATCACCCCGCGCGCCCGGGCCTCCGGCTCCAACTGGACGAGGCGGTTGTAGGCGCCGCGGATCTTGAAGGAGTAGACCGGCTGCAGGTCCTCGCGCTTGAGCAGCACCCGGTTGCCGAGCCGCTCGGCAAGGCGCGGGGCCGGTTGCAGGGGCGTCTCGATGGCGACGTCATAGACCGGCGCACGGAGGATCTTCTGCACGTAGTGCTTGAGCAGGGCCTCGCTCATGGCGTCACCTCCGGCGCGGTGCCGTCCAGCAGGGCGGTGCCGTAGGAGTTGTCCACCGCACAGCGCCAGGCGCCGTCCGGCTCCTTGCGGAACACGTAGGTGGCCTTGCGTTCGACGAAGGAGAGGAAGCCATCGGTGGCCCGCCACTGGATGCGCGCGCGGCCCAGCACCAGCGCAGTGTCCGTGGTCTCCATCACCTGCAGGTCGCGCTGGGTCACCCAGAGGCTGTGCTGGAAGTGGGCGGCGATGCCGTCGAAGGCCTGGCGGATGCGCTCGCGCCCCTGGACCTCCAGCCCCGGCCGCACCACCAGCACGGCGTCGTCGGTGTAGAAGTCCATCAGCGCATCGAAGCGCCCGCTGTTGATCAGGTGGTCGGCCCTTTGCACGGCCTCGACGAGGGGGGAAGGGTTCATGCTGTCTCCTGGCTTGGCTGGGACCCTGGAGACAGAAAGAAGAAACCCGCCTCTAGGGCGGGTTTCCGGTCGATGATCGCTACCCCGCCATGATCGGAATGGCGGTAATAATCTGCTGGCGCGGCATCGAGGTGTTCGGGTTCATGGGGGCGGAAACTATTCCAGCCAGCCCCATCGCGTCAAGCGTCGGCATCCGTGCACTCACCCCAACAATTCGGCGAACGCCTTGTCCGCCTCCAGCACGGCCGGCAGCGCGTTGAACAGCGCCACCAGGTCCACCCCCTCCATCAACGGTCCGTCCAGCGATACGCGCGCCTCGTCGGTGGCGCCGCCATGGGCCTGCAGGGCTTCGCTGACCAGCACTGCCTGGGCCAGCACGCGCGACAACTGGGCCTCCGCCGGGGCCTGCATGGGGCGGGCCTGGTAGGCGATGGCCTGCTGGATCACCACCGGCAACTGCCAGCGACGCGCCAGCTCGGCGCCGACCTCGGGGTAGCCGAAGCCCAGTTGCAGCGTCTCGTTGGCAGCCCGCCCGGCAGCGCCGCCCTTGCCGCTGTTGAAGCGCTCAGCGAACTCCGGCGCGCCGGTCTGGATCAGCAGTTCGCCGATGTCATGCATCATCCCGCAGGTGAAGGCGGTGTCCGGGTCGAGCCCGCGCTGCTTGGCCAGCAGGCGGCTGATGCTGGCCACCTGGAAGCTGTGCAGCCAGAAGCCCTTGAGGTCGAAGCTGGTGGGTGCCTTGAACGCGCCGGTGACGGCCGAGGCCATGACCAGGGTGCGCAGGGTGTTGAAGCCCAGGCGCATGGCCGCATCCTCGACGCTGGTGGACTCGCGGGCACCGCGAAAGCGCGCGGAGTTGGCCAGGCGCAACACCTTGGCGGCGATCACCGGGTCCAACTGGATGTTGCGCGCCACGGCGTCGAGGCTGGACGTGGGGTTGTCGAACTGCTGGATCAGGTCCTGCGCCACCTTGGGAATGCTGGGCAGGGTATGGAGCTGGGCGAACAGCGTTTCTATATCCATGGGAGCACCTCACTCATCGGCGTGTAAGCCAAAGGATAGGCACTTTTCCATGGCCTGCCCGGCGCACGGGTAACGTCGCCCCAGAGGCTCTGTTCAGCGCTCTCCAGGCGCGCCGGGCGCCATTTCCGGGAGCCCCTGCGCCGGTGTGTCGCGGCCTTCGCCCCGGCGCGCCGCCGCCGCTGGGGCGTCGTCCAGCTCGCCGTTCGTCGGCAAGTCCTGCTGCGGGGGGCGGGCGAGGCGTGCCAGGGCCAGGCAGCCCTGCATCGGCACCCGCAGCACCAGCGCGGCGCGCATCCGCTCGCGCTCGCACAATGCCCACAGCAGGAACAGCGCCAGGCCGATCTGCCGGCCACCGCAGTAGATGCGCACGTTGCTCACAGAGGGCGTCTCCGTCAGCAAGATGCCGTTGAGGTTGGCCACTTCCTAGGGACGGAACCGGTATGCCAGCCCGAAGCCGGCGAATACCGGCACCTGGATCACCAGGATCACGCGGGCCAGCCCCATTGCCTTGCCCTCTTGCGGTAACGGAACGGGCAACAGATCCACCCCCAGCGAATCGTTCGGCCAACCCATCGGACGGTGCCGGGCCAGACGGGCCGGGACTAGGCTGCGGACAGTCCAGCCACCCGAGGAGACACCCATGCTGCCCCCGCGCCAGAGCCTGCCGTTGTTCGCCATGCTGCTCGGGGCCAGCCTCGCCCCCACGGCAGAAGGCAGCGGCGACGCGCCCCCGGCGGCAGCCCCGACGACCTTCAGTGTGCGCGGCAGCCTGGTGCCGGAGCAGGCTGCCTTCGGCCAGCGCCTGGACAACGCCGTGCACAAAGCCATGGACGCCAAGGGCTACCGCTACCGCGAGCAGGAAGACGACCTGGCGCTGTACTACGGCCTACCGGGGTCGCAGGAGGGTGATGGCCTCAGCCTGCGGGTGTTCGACGGCTTCGATGAGCGGCTGCTCTACGAGGCCCGCGCCGGCCAGCCCCTGGACAGCCTGGCGCAGACCGACCTGGACCAGGCCATTGCCCTGCTGCTGCAGGACTTTCCCCTCCGGCGCATGGGCTGAACGGCACATCCGGTAACAGCCTTGGCGCGCGCCACGACCCGCATGGCGCTAAGCTCCGCCGATTTCCGCCAGGAGAACTCCCATGCGCCTCTACCTGCTCCCCCTGCTCGTTGCCCCGCTGTTCGCCCAGGCCGCCGACCCGGTCACCCTGGACGTCTACCGCGACCCCAACTGCGGGTGCTGCAAGGCCTGGATCAGCCACCTGCGGGACAACGGCCTGCAGGTCAACGACCACGTGGAAAACGACATGGCCGCGGTCAAGGAGCGCCTCGGCGTCCCCCACCGCCTGGGCTCGTGCCACACCGGCGTGATCGACGGCAAGTTCGTCGAGGGCCACGTGCCCGCCCGCGACGTGCTGCGCCTGCGCGAGCGCGCCGACCTGATCGGCGCCGCTGTGCCCGGCATGCCCATCGGCTCTCCGGGCATGGAGATGGGCGACCGCCAGGACGCCTACCAGGTGGTTGGCCTCGACAGCCAGGGCCGCGAGAGCGTGCTGGCGGAATATCCGGCACACTGACCGCCCCTTATCCACAATGGCGGCCCCTCCATAAGGCGCCTCTAAAAACGTAGGCGAGGCCGTCAGCGCAAGGCAGAAACAGGCGAAAAAGCGCAGTTTACGTTTGGTAAATGAGCATTTTTAGCCTGTTTTTAACGCCGCGATGACAACGCAGGTAGTTTTTAGAAGTGTCCTTGGAGTGGCCGCCTGCATTTCAGGAGCAAGACATGGATTACTGGCAGGTCGATGTATTCGCCGAACGGGTGCTGGCCGGCAACGGACTGGCGGTGTTCGCCGACGCGAGAGGGCTTTCCGGCGAGGCGATGCAGGCACTGACCCGGGAGCTGCGGCAGTTCGAGTCGATCTTCCTCGCGCCCAGCGCCGAGGCCGACCTGTTCTCCGCGCGCATCTTCACCCTGGAAGAAGAGCTGCCCTTCGCCGGCCACCCGATTCTCGGCGCCGCCGCCCTGCTCCATCACCTGCATGCCCGCACCGACAGCGCCACCTGGCGGCTGCGCCTGGGCGAGCGCGACGTGCCACTGACAACCCGCCGCCAGGCCAATGGCGGCTACCACGCGGAGATGGACCAAGGGCCGGCCCGGTTCGGCCAGGAACTGGACGCCACGGCCGCCGACGCCTTCGCCGCCGCCTTCAGCAGCCAGTGGGACCGCCGCCACCCGCCCCGGGTGGTCAGCACCGGCCTGCCCTACCTGTTGTTGCCAGTGACCGCCGCCGGCCTCGCCAATGCCCGCCAGCAACGCCTGCTGGGCGACGACCTGGCAGCCATCGGCGCGGCCTTCGTGTTCCTCATCGACGTGGACGCCCGCGAAGGCCGCACCTGGGACCCGGCCGGCCTGGTGGAAGACATCGCCACCGGCAGCGCCGCCGGCCCGGTCGCCGCCTGGCTGGTGGAGCGCGGCCTGGCGCCTCGGGGCGAACCCTTCGCCCTCGCCCAGGGGCGCTTCCTGCAGCGCCCCAGCCGCCTGGAAGTTCGCGTCGAGGCCGACGGTCACGTGCATGTCGGCGGCGGCGTGCACCTGCTGGCCCGCGGCACCTTGCTGCACGCCCCTGAAACGCTGGTCTGACGACCGACCTGGCGCTCACGGCGCCGGGCGACAAGACTTGGGCGTTTGACGGCAGCGGAGGCAACGATGCGTTGGCAGCGCGCAAGACGCAGCGACAACCTGGTGGACGCCCGCCGCAGCGGCCTGCCCGGCAAGGGCCTGGGCCTCGGCGGGCTGGCCCTGGTGGTGGTGGTCGGCCTGCTGCTGGGGGAAGACCCACTGACCATCCTCGACCAGGTGGCGCGCCAGGCCTCGGTGGCCACCGCGCCGCCCCACAGCGGCACACCGGTGGGCGACGAGCAGGAGGTGGAGTTCGTCCGCGCCGTGCTCGGCGACACCGAGGACACCTGGCAGGTGCTGTTCCAGCAGGCCGGGCGCAGCTACCCGGAGCCGCGCCTGGTGCTGTTCAGTGGCGCGGTGGAGTCCGCCTGCGGCCACGCCAGTTCGGCGGTGGGCCCGTTCTATTGCCCCGGTGATCGCCAGGTGTACCTGGACCTGGATTTCTTCCGCGAGATGAGCCAGCGCTTCTCCGCCGCCGGCGACTTCGCTCAGGCCTACGTCATCGCCCACGAGGTGGGCCACCATGTGCAGACCGTGCTGGGCCTGACCGCTCGCCTCGACGAGGCGCGCCGCCGGGGCGCACGGCTGGAGGGCGCGAATGGCCTGCTGGTACGTCAGGAGTTGCAGGCCGACTGCCTGGCCGGGGTCTGGGCGCACCACGCGCAGAAGCGCCTGCAATGGCTGGAGCCAGGTGATATCGAGGAAGCCCTCAACGCCGCCAGCGCCATCGGTGACGACCGCCTGCAACGCCAGGCGCGGGGCCAGGTCCGCCCCGATGCCTTCACCCACGGCACCTCGGAGCAGCGGGTGCGCTGGTTCAAGGCCGGTTTCGAGAGCGGCCAGGTGAAGCGCTGCGACACCTTCTCGGCGCCGCGCCTCTAGGGCCTGATCAGCGCGCGGGAAGCGTCTCGGCCCGCAACAGGTCGAGCATCGCCACGCAATCGGGCAGGTGCCAGTCGGCCAGCTCCGGCCAGGGGTTCTCCGGCAGGTTGACCAGCACCGTGGCGGCACCGGCCGCACGGCCGCAGTCCAGGTCGAAGCGGTAGTCCCCTACCATCACCAGTTCCTCCGGCGCCACCGTCCACTGCTCGGCCAGGTGCAGCAGCCCGCCCGGGTGGGGCTTGGGCGGCGCCTCGTCGCGGCCGAGGATGTCGGCATGGGCGAAGCAGTCATCCAGGCCGATGGCCTGCAGGGTCAGCAGCGCCAGTTCACGGGCATTGCGGGTGAGGATGCCGAGGCGCACGCCCTGCTCATGCAGGGCCCGCACCAGTGGGACTGCGCCGGTGGCCGGGCGCGAGGCCAGGGCCAGTTCGCGCTCGTGCTCCAGCAGCCAGGCGTGCTTGGCGCGGGACTCGGCCTCCGGCAGGGCGGCCAGGTGATGGAGGATGTCGTCCTCCGGGGGGATGTCCAGCGCCCGGCGGATGGCGGCGAAGTCATGCACGGCTACCGTCAGGGTCCCGTCCATGTCGAACACCCAGTGCTGGTAGCTGGCCAGCGGCCGCGCCTGGCGGGCGTTCATTTCCAGTCCTCGCGCAGGCGGGTCAGGCCTTCCTGGGCCACCGAGGCCACCAGTTGCCCGGCGCGGTTGAAGATGCTGCCACGGGAGAACCCGCGGGAATTGCCGGACCAGGGGCTGTCCATGGCGTAGAGCAGCCAGTCATCGGCGCGCAGGTCGCGGTGGAACCACAGCGCGTGGTCGAGGCTGGCCACCTGCATGAACTTCTGCCACACCGAAACCCCGTGGGGCAGCATGGCGGTGGTCAGCAGGCCGAAGTCCGAGGCGTAGGCGAGGATGTACTTGTGCAGCGCGGCGATGTCCGGCAGCGAGCCATCGGCGCGGAACCAGACGTGCTTGATCGGCTCGCCGGGCTTGGGGTCGTAGGGGTTGTTGGCGCTGACCGGGCGGATCTCGATGGGCTTGGCGCAGAGGAACTTGTCACGCACCCGCTCGGACAGCAGGTGGACATTGCGCTTGGTCAGCTCCAGCTCGCTCGGCAGGTTCTCCGGGCCCGGTACGTCGGGCATGGTGATCTGGTGCTCGAAGCCGCCCTCGTCCTGCTGGAAGGACGCGCTGCAGGTGAAGATCTGCTGGCCCTTCTGGATCGCCGTGACCCGGCGGGTGCTGAAGCTGCCGCCGTCGCGCACCCGCTCCACCGAGTAGACCACCGGCAGGCTGGCGTCGCCGGGGCGCAGGAAGTAGCCATGCAGCGAGTGCACATGGCGCTCCGGCTCCACCGTCTGGCTCGCCGCCGACAGCGACTGGCCCAGCACCTGGCCGCCGAACAGCTGGCGGAAGCCGAGGTCCTGGCTGACGCCGCGGAACAGGTTCTCCTCGATGGATTCGAGGCTCAGCAGGGCGACCAGTTCGTCGAGCACCTGGGTCATGGGGTTCTCCTCAGCAAGGCACGCCGCCGCATCGGCCGTGCGGCGGTCTTCATCGTTCGGGGTGGGCCGAGCAGCGCGGCCGGGGGCAAATGATAAAGGTTCGGCCGCTCCGGGTTGAGGGAAAACATCGGCGATGTTCACGCCATTTCAGCGGGTGCCCCGTGCAAGGCCCAAAGAGGCGACCGGCGGCACGCCCGCCCTCAGCGTCGCGCCGCCCAGTCCGCCTGGCTGATGCGGTACAGCACGTGGCGCCTCAGGGAATGCCCCTCCGGCAGGCGCGGATGCTCGAAGTCCCCCGCCTCGTCGCGGCGCATGCCCAGCCGCTGCATGAGCATCCAGGACGGCTGGTTGGCCGGCACGGTGAAGGCCACCACCTCCTCCAGCCCCAGGGTGGCGAAGGCGAAGTCCAGCACCGCGCCTGCCGCCTCGCCGGCCAGCCCCTGGCCCCAGAAGCGCGGCAGCAGGCGCCAGCCGATCTCCACCGCCGGGGTGAAGGGCGCCTCGAAGCCCACGTGCAGCAACGCCAGCATGCCGACGAAGGCGCCATCGCTGCGCTGCTCCACCACCCAGAGGCCAAAGCCGTGGGCCTCGACGTGCTCGCCCAGGCGCGCGGCCAGGGCGTCGCTTTCCGTGCGGTCCAGGCAGGCGGGGAAATGGCGCATCACCGCCGGGTCAGCGTTCAGTGCGGCAAAGGCCGGGGCGTCATCGTCGCGCCAGGGGCGCAGGCGCAGCCGGGGTGTCAGCAACTCGGGGGCGGGCATGGGCTTTCTCGGGCTGGGGCAAAGGCGCCTATCATACGGCCGCGCCCTGCCACGAGAACCCGCCGATGGACCTGCCACTGGTCTACCACGACGACTACAGCCCGCCCTTCCCGCCGGAACACCGCTTCCCCATGGAGAAGTTCCGCCTGCTGTACCAGCACCTGGTGGCCAGCGGCATCGCCACAGACGCCACCCTGCACCGCCCGCCCCTGTGCCCGCCGGAGGTGCTGGCCCTGGCCCATTGCCCGGACTACATCGCCCGCTACCTGCAGGGCGAGCTGGCCCGGGAGGACCAGCGCCGCCTCGGCCTGCCCTGGAGTGAGGCCCTGGCCCGACGCACCGTGCGCGCCGTGGGCGGCTCGCTGCTGGCGGCGGAACTGGCCCTGGAACATGGTCTGGCCTGCCACCTGGCCGGCGGCACCCACCACGCCCACTACGACTTCCCCTCGGGCTTCTGCATCTTCAACGACCTGGCGGTGATCAGCCGTTACCTGCTGGAAGCCGGGCGGGTCGGCCGGGTGCTGATCTTCGACTGCGACGTGCACCAGGGCGACGGCACCGCCCGCATCCTGGCCGACACCCCGGAGGCCATCACCGTCTCGCTGCACTGCGAAAAGAACTTCCCCGCGCGCAAGGCCGAGAGCGACTGGGACATTCCCCTGCCCATGGGCCTGGCCGACGACGGCTACCTGCAGGTGGTGGACGACGCGCTGAACTACCTGCTTCCGCTCTACCAGCCGGACCTGGTGATCTACGACGCCGGCGTCGACGTGCACAAGGACGACACCCTGGGCTACCTGCAGCTCACCGACGCGGGCCTGGCCCGGCGCGACGAAGCGGTGATGCGCCACTGCCTGGGCCGCGACATTCCGGTGGTAGGAGTGATCGGCGGCGGCTACGACAAGGACCGCGCCGCCCTCGCCCGCCGCCACGGCATCCTCCACTACAGCGCCGCGCGGGTGTGGCGGAGCGAGGGATTGGCATAAGGCTCAGCCCAGCCTGGGGTCCGGCATGAGCGGCAAACCCGCCCTCATCGGGCGCCAACAACACGTTGGCTCATTTTCCCGCGTGACTATCGGAAGCGCCTGATGGAATCCCCCTAATACAAACAGTCAGTCTCCGTCCTCCCAGTTCCCAAGGACGGAGCACA
>NZ_LXJQ01000024.1:0-85441 GCF_001728925.1 Pseudomonas sp. 1D4 | reverse complement strand
CGGCGGCCACTTCATGGACCAGTTCACCTACGCCGAGCGCGCCACCGACTGGCGGGCGAACAACAACATCGCCGAGTCGATCTTCCAGCAGATGCGCCATGAGCCGCACCCGGAGCCGAGCTGGCTGGTGTCCAGCCCCGGCACGGGCGGCACCCTGGCGACCCTCGGGCGCTATGTGCGCTACCGCCAGCACCCGACCCGGGTGCTGTGCGCCGACGCCGAGCGCTCGGTGTTCTTCGATGCCTACGTGAGTGGCGACCGCAACCTGACCCTGGACTGCGGCTCGCGCATCGAGGGCATTGGCCGGCCTCGGGTCGAGGCGTCCTTCCTGCCCCAGGTGATCGATGCGATGGCCAAGGTGCCGGATGCGCTGTCCCTGGCGGCCATGCACTACCTGGCGCAGCGCCTGGGACGACGGGTCGGCGGGTCCAGCGGGACCAACCTGGTGGGGGCCTTGCGGGTGGCCTCAGACATGGCGGCCAAGGGAGAGCGGGGCTCGGTGGTTGCGATCCTCTGCGACGGCGGCGAGCGCTACGCGACCACCTACTACGACCCGGCCTGGCTGGCGAGCCAGGGGTTCGACCTCGAACCCCTGGTTGCGCAGATCGCCGCCTGCGCCGAGCAGGGCGCGCCCCTGCCGGATTCGCTGGCGGTTGCCGGGCTCTGACAGGCTGTTGAAACGCTCACGGCGCTCGCTGCCGCTGCGCCGTTTGCGCTATTCAACGGCTTGCCGGGCCTCGCCTCCTCGCCAGGCGAGGGCCACATCCAGCATGCGGTGGGCGAAGGCCCACTCGTTGTCGTACCAGGCGAGCACCTTCACCAGTTCGTCCTGCACCCGCGTCTGGGTCAGGTCGGCGACGCAGGACACCGGGTAGCCGTTGAAGTCCACCGACACCAGCGGCAGCTCGTTGCAGCTCATCACCCCCTCCGGCAGGCGGAAGGCGCCTTCGCGCAGTGCGGCGTTGACCGCCTCGCGGGTGGTGGGGCGCTCGGCGATGAAGCTCAGGTCCACCAGCGAGACGTTGGGGGTCGGCACCCTGACCGCCAGGCCGTCGAGGCGCCCGGCCAGCTCCGGCAGCACCAGGCCGATGGCCCGTGCCGCGCCGGTACTGGTGGGGATCATCGAGAGGGCGGCGGCCCGCGCGCGGTAGAGGTCGTCGTGGGTCTTGTCCAGCAGGTTCTGGTCGTTGGTGTAGGCGTGCACCGTGGTCACCAGGCCGCTGCGGATTCCGAACGCCTGGTGCAGCACCTGGGCCAGGGGCGCCAGGCAGTTGGTGGTGCAGGAGGCGTTGGAGACGATGCGCTGGTCGCCCAACTGGTCGTGGTTGACGCCGTACACCACCGTCAGGTCGGCGCTGTCCAGCGGGTGGGAGAGCAGCACGTGGGAGGCCCCGGCGGCAAGGTGCCGTTCCACCTGTTCGCGCTTCTTCATCCGCCCCGAGCATTCCAGCACCAGGTCCACCCCCAGGTCCGCCCAGGGCAGGTTGCCGGGGTCCGGCTCGGCCAGCAGGCGTATCGCCTGGTCGCCGACGTGCAGGTGGTCCTGGCGCAGTTCGAGGGTGCCGGCAAAGCGGCCGAAGGTGGAGTCGAAGCGGGTGAGGTGGGCGAGGGTGGCGAAATCGCCGAGGTCGTTGATGGCTTCGATCCGCACCTGCTGGTCGAGGCCTCGTTCGAACACGGCGCGGACAATGGCCCGGCCGATGCGTCCATACCCGTTCAATGCGATGCGCAGCATGACGTTCTCCTTCTTGGTGTCCTGTCTGCAAGCTTAGGAGGTCATCGGCGAACGGGGGCCGCTCCGGCCCTGGGAACGGGCCGAGGCGGGGGAGGGAAACAACGGTTCAGTCGTTGCGGGCGCCGCCGAAGGCCGCACAGCCGCGCAGGGTCTTGCCGTCCAGGCGCAGTTCGGCGGAGAGGTGCTGGACGGCACCGCTCATGCTGTCGACGCAGCGTTTCGGGGCGACCCACAGCTCCACCCGGCGGCCGTTGGCTTCGCTGGTGAGGTTGAAGCGGCCGTCGGGTAGTTGTTCTTCCATGTAGGGGATGGCCAGCGGCGGCTGCTCGGGCTCTTCCAGCACCAGGCCGGCGTTGCTGACGTTGACGCTCCAGGACGGCTCGTTGCCGCTGGCACGCAGCAGCAGGCGGCGGAAGTTCGGGTCGTCGCAGCCATGGCCCTCGCGCTGCAAGCGGTACAGGCGGCGCACGTCCAACTGGCCATCGGCACCGGCCTTGCTCGCACCCAACTGGCCGCCGAGATCGGCGAACAGCGGGCCCGGCCCGTCATCCAGGAGGGTGGCGGCTTCCTGCAGGATGCCGGTGGCGCCCACGTCGGCAATCACGAAGCGTCGCTGCTCCTGGCAGGGGCGGAACACCAGGCGTCCACCGCTGGCTTCCAGTTCGCCCTGCATCCGCTGCTGCGGGAGTTGCGGCGCCTTCTCCGGCCCGGTGAAAACCTGGCAGCCGGCGAACAGGGGGATCAGACTGAACAGCAGGGGACGAACGATGCGCATGGGGGGCCTCCTTGGGAAGCGGCCACGTTACCGGGGCGCCTCGGCGAGCTCAAGGGCGAGGAGGATGGATGATCCAGTGCAAGCGGGTTTATGAACCCTGGGATGAACGCGATGGCCAGCGGGTGCTGGTGGACCGCCTGTGGCCGCGCGGTTGCCGCAAGGAGGCGTTGGGGTTGGCGCTCTGGCTGAAGGCGGTGGCGCCTTCAGATGCGTTGCGCCGCGACTTCTGCCACGACCCCGAGCGCTTCGATGAGTTTCGCCTGCGTTACCGGGGCGAGCTGGCGGCGCACCCGGAGCATTGGCAGGGGCTGCGGCAGATGGCGCGGGAGGGCACGCTGACCCTGCTCTACGCGGCCCGCGACGAGCAGGCCAACAACGCCCGGGTGCTGGCCGAGTTCCTTGAAGAGGAGCTGGACCGCGAGGGGCCGCCCAGTTCCCCGGCGTGCTACGCCGGGGAGGTGTAGCGGCTTACCAGACGCGGTACACCTGGCCGGTCTGGCCGCCTTCGGCGCTCTTGGCATAAGCCAGGGCTGCCACGGCTGCCGGCACGGCCTTGAAGCCGCGGAAGAACGGGCCGTAGGACGGCAGGGCCTCTTCGATCACCGTGGGGCTGACGCTGTTGATGCGCAGGCCGCGCGGCAACTCGATGGCAGCGCTCTTGACGAAGCTGTCGAGGGCACCGTTGACCATGCTGGCGGAGGCGCCGGCGCGGATCGGGTCGTCGCTCAGCCCCCCGGAAGTGAGGGTGAAGGAGCCGCCGTCGTTGATGAACTCCCGGCCGATCAGCACCAGGTTCACCTGGCCCATCAGCTTGTCTGCCAGACCCTTGGCGAATTCCGCTTCGCCCATTTCGGCCAGGGCGCCGAAGTGCACCTTGCCGGTGGCGCTGATCAGCGCATCGAAGCGCCCGGTCTGCTCGAACAGGCGGCGGATCGAGGCGGCATCGCGGATGTCCACCTGGAAATCGCCGCTGCTGTGGCCGACGCGGACGATCTCGTGGCGCTCCCTGAGCTCGTTGTCGATGGCTTGGCCGATGGTGCCGCTGGCGCCGATGAGAAGGATCTTCATGGAGGGGATTCCTGTGGCTGAGGGATGACGGAATCCAGTGTAGAGTCGCTTTTGTTTCCGATAATTAGGGTAATCGGAAACCTTGGGTTTTCATTTGGAAACAGTGAGGGGCGCGTGAGCGAACTCGACGACCTGGCGGCCTTTGCCGTCTTGCTGGAGGCGGGCAGCTTTACCCGCGCAGCCGAACGGCTGGGGTGCAGCAAGGGGCGGTTGTCCAAGCGCATCCGTCATCTGGAGGAGGGGCTGGGTACGACATTGTTGCACCGCACCACCCGGCGCCTGGACCTGACGGCGGCTGGCGCCGCGCTGTTGCCCCAGGCCCGCGCCCTGGTGGCCCAGGCGGAAGCGGCGCGGCAGGCGGTGAAGCGCCTGCAGGAGGAGGTGGCCGGTCGGGTGCGGATCAGCGTGCCGGTGTCCCTCGGAGAGACCTTCTTCGATGCGCTGCTGCTGGACTTCACCCGCCAGTACCCGGCGGTGCGGGTGGAGCTGGACCTGAGCAATGCCTACCGCGACCTGATTGCCGAGGGCTTCGACCTGGGCGTGCGCAGCGGCCCGCACCAGGACGAACGCCTGGTGGCCCGGCCGCTGTTCTCCCTGGAGGAGATCACCTGCGCCGCACCGGCCTACCTGGCCCGCCACGGCGAGCCCCGTACCCCGGCGGAGCTGGTCGGTCACCAGTGCCTGCTGAACACCCATTACGCCGGCTACGAGGAGTGGCTCTACCACCGCCAGCACCAACTGGAGCGGGTGCAGGTGGCGGGCAACCTCGCCAGCAACCACTACAGCCTGTTGAAGAAGGCCGCCCTGGCCGGCGCGGGCATCGCCCGGCTGCCCTCCTACATGCTGCACGACGAATTGGCGGAAGGCCGCCTGGTGTGGCTGCTGCGTGGGTACCGCACGCGACAGTCGCCGGTGTTCCTCGTGCACCCCTACCAGAGCGGCCTGCCGCGGCGCACCCAGGTGCTGGTGGACTACCTGCTGGACTGGTTCGAGCGCAGCCGTCAGGCCCTCGACCGGCTGGAACTCGGGGTTTAGGACGGAGTCGATGCCGTGGTTGCAGGCTCGGTGGCAGCGGTTTCAACCGCGAAAGCGCCGCGCCGGAGTTGATCGCGAACGAGTTCGCTACCCGACACCACCGCCCATCCCCGGACTGAAGTCCGGGCTACCGAGCGTTTGCGGACCCGCCAGCCGTTTACTGGCACCCGTAGCCTGGGCTTCAGCCCAGGGAGCGGAGGTTGGGCGTTCCCCGGACTGAAGTCCGGGCTACCCAGTGCTCGAACCCGCAGTCGATTACCGGCACCCGTAGCCTGGGCTTCAGCCCAGGAGGCGGAGGTTGGGCGTCCCTCGGACTGAAGTCCTGGCTACAGGTGGCCGACCCTGTGGGAGCGGCTTCAGCCGCGATGCTCTTGCTTCACCTCGTTCGCGAATGAATTTGCTTGTATGTCCTAGGGTGAGACCTGTCGGGGGCGGAGGGACTGAATTCGCTTCTCCCACAGAGGGACATGGTGCCCCGGTGCGATGCGCTTCGTGCCTCAGCGCATCCTACGAGCCGATGTCACCCGTAGGATGGGCTGAGCTGTGCGAAGCCCATCGTGTTCAGGCGATTACCGGCTAGACGCCGCAGGGTGGACCACGCTTCATCGGTCCACCGTGATGCGTCCAGCCAGGCTCCGGGGCGCTGGCGATGCAAACGAAAACGGCCCCTTCCGGGGCCGTTGTCGTGTCGCAGCGGGATCAGCCGCCCAGGTAGGCGTCGCGCACCTTGGGGTCGGTCAGCAGGGCTTCACCGGTGCCCTGCATGACGATCCGTCCGTTCTCCAGCACGTAGCCGCGATCCGCCAGCTTGAGCGCCTGGTTGGCGTTCTGCTCGACGAGGAACACGGTCACGCCATCACGGCGCAGCTGTTCGATGATGTCGAAGATCTGCTGGATGATGATCGGTGCCAGGCCCAGGGACGGCTCGTCCAGCAGCAAGAGCTGGGGCTTGCTCATCAGCGCGCGGCCGATGGCGAGCATCTGCTGTTCGCCGCCGGACATGGTGCCGGCGCGCTGGGCATAGCGTTCCTTGAGGCGCGGGAACAGGTGCAGGATCTTGTCCAACTGCTCCTGGTAGTCACCCTTGGGCGTGAAGAAACCGCCCATGGCCAGGTTCTCCTCGACGGTCAGGCGGGCGAACACACGGCGGCCTTCCGGCACCACCGCGATGCTCTTGCGCATGATGTCGCTGGACTCCTGGCCCACCAGCTCCTCGCCCAGGTAGCGGATGCTGCCGCTGGCCGCGCGCGGCGAACCGCAGAGAGTCATCAGCAGGGTGGACTTGCCGGCACCGTTGGCGCCGATCAGGGTGACGATCTCGCCACGGCTGACTTCCATGCTGACGTCGTGCAACGCCTGGACCTTGCCGTAGAAGGTGGAAACCTTGTCGAAACTCAGCATGGCTCAGGCCTCCCCCAGATAGGCTTTGATCACATCCGGGTTGCTGCGGATCTGCTCCGGCGTACCGTCGGCCAGGGGGGTGCCCTGGTTGATCACGTAGATATGGTCGGAAATGCTCATGACCAGATGCATGTCGTGCTCGATCAGCAGCACGGTGACGTTGTACTCGTTGCGCAGCAGGGCGATCAGGGCCTTGAGGTCCTCGGTCTCGCGCGGGTTCAGGCCGGCGGCGGGCTCGTCGAGCATGAGGACGCGCGGGCGCGTCATCATGCAGCGGGCGATCTCCAGCCGGCGCTGCTGGCCGTAGGCGAGGGTGCCGGCGGGGCGGTTGGCGACGTCGGTGAGGTTGACCTGCTCCAGCCAGTGCGCGGCGTAGTCCATGGCCTCGCGCTCGCTCTTGCGAAAGCCCGGGGTCTTGAACAGGCCGGCGAGGAAATTGGTGTTGAGATGACGATGCTGGGCGACCAGCAGGTTCTCGACAGCGGTCATTTCCTTGAACAGGCGGACGTTCTGGAAGGTACGCACCACGCCCTTGCGGGCGATCTTGTGGCCCGGCAGGCCTTCGATCTGCTCACCGTCGAGGCGGATGCTGCCGCCAGTGGGCTGGTAGAAGCCGGTCAGGCAGTTGAACACGGTGGTCTTGCCGGCGCCGTTGGGGCCGATCATCGAGACCACCTGCTTTTCTTGAACGGACAGTGCCACGCCATTGACGGCCAGGAGGCCGCCGAAACGCATGGAAAGGCCGCTTACTTCCAGGATCGGGCGGCTCATCACTTCAGCTCCAGGTGTGGGCGTTGCATGGGCAACAGGCCCTGCGGACGCCAGATCATCATCAGCACCATCAGGGCGCCGAACATCAACATGCGGTACTCGTTGAATTCACGGGCGAGTTCCGGCAGCAGGATCATCACCACCGCTGCGAGGATGATCCCCAGCTGCGAGCCCATGCCGCCGAGCACGACGATGGCGAGGATGATCGCCGACTCGATGAAGGTGAAGGATTCAGGGGTCACCAGGCCCTGGCGGGCGGCGAAGAAGCTGCCGGCGAAACCGGCGAAGCAGGCGCCCAGGGTAAAGGCCGAGAGTTTGATCACGGTGGGGTTCATCCCCAGCGCGCGGCAGGCGATCTCGTCTTCGCGCAGCGCTTCCCAGGCGCGACCGATGGGCATGCGCAACAGGCGGTTGATCACGAACAGGGTCAGCAGCACCAGCAGCAAGGCGATCAGGTAGAGGAACACCACCTTGTTCACCGAGTTGTAGGCGATGCCGAAGTATTCGTGGAAGGTCTGCATGCCCTCGGCCGCGCGACGCTCGAAGGTGAGGCCGAACAGGCTCGGCTTCTCGATGTTGCTGATGCCGTTGGGGCCGCCGGTGATCTCGGTGAGGTTGCGCAGCAGGATGCGGATGATCTCGCCGAAGCCGAGGGTCACGATGGCCAGGTAGTCACCGCGCAGGCGCAGCACCGGGAAGCCCAGCAGGAAGCCGAACAGCGCAGCCATCATGCCGGCGATCGGCAGGCACACCCAGAAGCCCAGGCCGTAGTAGTGCGACAGCAGCGCATAACTGTAGGCGCCCACGGCGTAGAAGCCGACGTAGCCCAGGTCGAGCAGGCCGGCCAGGCCGACCACGATGTTCAGGCCGAGGCCGAGCATCACGTAGATCAGGATCAGCGTGGCGATGTCCACCGCACCGCGCGAGCCGAAGAACGGCCAGGCGAGGGCGACCACGATCAGGCCGAGGATGATCCAGCGCTGGGTGGAGGGCAGGGTGAGGAAGTTGCTCGCCTTGGTGGAAAGCTTCGGCAGCTTCGGTGCGTTGTCCCAGACACCCATCAGGCGGGTGCGGAACAGTTGCCAGAAGAACATGGCGATGGCGCAACCGGCGATGGTCCAGAGCACGGCGGGGCTTGCGCCCTGCACCTGCAGGCTGATGCCGACGGTGGTGAGCTTCAGGCCCAGGACCGGGTAGGCGACCGCGATGACCAGCAGGGCGCTGAAGAAGGCGGTCTTGAGGTTCTTGGCGGTGTTCATACCTTCTCCACCTCCGGGCGACCCAGGATGCCGGTGGGGCGGAACAGGAGGACCAGGACCAGCAGGCTGAAGGACACCACATCCTTGTACTGGTCACCGAACAGGTCGGCGCCGAAGGCTTCGGCCACGCCAAGCACCAGGCCGCCAAGCATGGCACCGGGGATGCTGCCGATGCCGCCGAGTACCGCAGCGGTGAAGGCCTTGATGCCGGCAAGGAAGCCCAGGTGCGGGTTGATCACGCCGTACTGCATCCCCAGCAGCACCGCGGCGATGGCGGCCAGGGTGGCGCCGATGACGAAGGTGAGGGCGATGATGTTGTTGGTGTTGATCCCCAGCAGGTTGGCCATCCTGATGTCCTCGGCACAGGCGCGGCAGGCGCGGCCCAGACGGGAACGGGAGATGAACTGGGTGAGGCCGAACATGACCAGGAAGGTGACGACGAAGATCAGCACCTGCATGTACGAGATGGTGACCCCGTTCATGGTGCTTTCGCCGAACACGAAGTTGCCCGGCAGCAGGTTCGGAATCGCCTTGTCCTTGGAGTCCTGGGCGAGCAGGACTTCGTTCTGCAGGAAGATCGACATGCCGATGGCGGAGATCAGCGGGATCAGGCGGTTGCTGCCGCGCAGCGGCCGGTAGGCGACCCGTTCGATGCTGTAGCCGTAAGCGCTGGCGACGATGATGCTGGCGCTGAAGGCCGCCACCATCAGGAGAGGCAGGCTGTCGAGACCGAGCATGGTGAGCCCGGCGATGGCGATGAAGGCTACGTACGAGCCGATCATGTAAACCTCGCCGTGGGC
Organism: Pseudomonas sp. 1D4; assembly: GCF_001728925.1. Classification (NCBI taxonomy): domain Bacteria; kingdom Pseudomonadati; phylum Pseudomonadota; class Gammaproteobacteria; order Pseudomonadales; family Pseudomonadaceae; genus Pseudomonas; species Pseudomonas sp. 1D4. The sequence goes on along the minus strand of NZ_LXJQ01000024.1, from coordinate 76,597 downwards.
GAAGTTGATCATGCCGATGATGCCGTAGACCATGGTGTAGCCGATGGCGATCAGGGCATAGGTGCTGCCAACGGTCAGGCCGTTAACCAGCTGTTGCAGGTAGTGATAGAGATCAGGCATTCCCCAACTCCTCGGGCATCACGTAAAGCGGCGCTTGTGGCGCAGCGGAGCCCGTAAAACTCGGATAAACAAAGCCCACTGCTCTCGCAGTGGGCTCTGGGCTAAGGCGGGAAGCTTATTTGGCTTCGGTCTTGGTGCCGTCCTTGTGCCACTCGTACACCACGAAGCTGAAGTCCTTCAGATCGCCCTTCTTGTCGAAGGAGAGGGTGCCGGTCGGGGTTTCGAAAGAGTTGGAGCGCAGGGCTTCAGCCACCTTGGCGGTGTCGTCGCCAGCCTTCTTGATGCCTTCGGCAATGACTTGCACGGCGGCGTAGGCCGGGAACACGAACGGACCGGTGGGGTCTTCGTTCTTGGCCTTGAAGGCTTCTACCAGGGCCTGGTTCTTCGGATCCTGGTCGAAGGACTTCGGCAGGGTCACCAGCATGCCTTCGGAAGCCGGGCCGGCGATGGCGGAGATTTCCTTGTTGCCGACGCCTTCCGGCCCCATGAAGCGGGCGCTCAGGCCTTTCTCGGAAGCCTGGCGCAGTAGCAGGCCCAGCTCGGGGTGGTAGCCGCCGTAGTAGACGAAGTCGACGTTGGCCTGCTTCAGCTTGGCGATCAGGGCGGAGAAGTCCTTGTCGCCGGCGTTGATGCCTTCGAACAGGACGACCTTGCCGCCCTTGGCTTCCAGGGTCTGCTTCACGGCCGTGGCGATGCCTTCGCCGTACTGCTGCTTGTCGTGGATGACGGCGACGTTCTTCGGCTTGATGTGGTCAGCGATGAAGTTGCCGGCGGTCGGGCCTTGCAGGCTGTCCAGGCCGATGGTGCGGAACACCAGTTGGTAGCCACGGGCAGTGATCTCGGGGCTGGTGGAGGCCGCGGTGATCATCAGGATGCCTTCGTCCTCGTAGATGTCGGACGCGGGCTGGGTGGAGCTGGAGCACAGGTGGCCAACGACGTACTTCACACCATCGTTGACGATCTTGTTGGCTACGGCGACGGCTTGCTTCGGATCGCACGCGTCGTCGTAGACCACGCCTTCGAGTTGAGCGCCGTTCACCCCGCCGGCCTTGTTGATCTGCTCGATCGCCATCTTGGCGCCGATGAACTGCATTTCACCGTACTGGGCGACCGCACCGGTCACCGGGCCAGCCAGGGCGATCTTGATGGTGTCGGCCGCTACGGAGTAGCTGGCGGCACCGGCGAGGGCCATGGCGGCGAACAGTTTGGAAAGCTGCTTGGTAGCCTTGTTCATAGTGCTCCACTCGTATGTTTATCGTTGTTGTTGTCCTGGTTGCCTGGAAGCAGAGGACAGGGTCCTTTTTGTCACCCCGCCGAGTCCTCCGGCAACTGTACCGGTACAGTGTAGAGTGCCGATTTGCGGCTTGAAAAGCCGACAGAAGGGGGCGGAATGTTCCTATGTCGCCTAATCGCAACAAACGTATAGAAATACGGCGTGCCCTGAAAGACGCAGGAAGCGTCTGGCTGGACTTGTGAACAAGACGGCAGGCGTTGGTTATCATTGCCCGCCCTGCAACCGTTACTTTCCCACTCAGAGCAAGCCATGAACGAATCCTCAAGCACCCTCTATGCCAAGCTGCTTGGCGAAACCGCCGCCATCACCTGGGAGGAGTTGCAGCCCTTCTTCGCCCGTGGGCAACTGCTCTGGGTCGAGGGCCAGGAGGACCTGGTCGGCGTTGCCCTGGCGGTGGCCGAAGACGACAAGCCCCAGGTTGCGGCGCTGCTGCAGGCCGGCAAGCTGGAGCGCGTGGAAGAGGCGCGGGCACGTGACCTGCTGGAGCGTGATCCCACCCTCTGGGCCGTGGTGGTGGCGCCCTGGGTACTGGTGCAGGAACGCCTGGAGGTACCAGCCCGCCACTGACGCTGCGGCCAGGCGAAAAAGGCCGTCTAGACTCTCCCCACCCTGTTCGTCACTCAAGGAGCTTCGCCATGTTCGAACCCGGTCACCTGCACCGTGCCAGCATTCCCGGGCTGCCCAACCAGCCGGAGTTCTCCATCGACCTCTACTACGAGGTCCGGCGTGATGCGGAGGAAGGCACCATGCTGCACTTCCGCATGGTGGGTGTGATCAATGGCGTTAGCTTCGAGGAAACCTTCGAGCTGCACCGGGACACGGCCTTCAACTTCGCCAGCGTCGCCACCCGCATTGCCAACAAGCACGGGCTGCATACGAGCGTCGGACCGATCGTGCACAACCATCAGGAGTTCGATGCGATGTTCGAGGACATCCGTCAGAAGCTGGGGGCGGAACCGGGTGAGCCGGTGGATCTTGACCATCTGCAGAAGGACGGTCTCTGACCCGGATCGGTGCGCACTCCTGGTGCGTACCGTTACCTTTCGCACCCTTTGGGTGCATTTTTCCTGCTGGGTGACACACCGATTTCCGGGGCGGTGCACGGCCTGGGCAGCCGGTTAAGATAGGCGCTTCCGTCCGACTGGAGCTCAGCATGTCGCTACCCCGCATCGCCTTCGCCGGCATCGGCCTCATGGGCCTGCCGATGACCCGCCGCCTGCTGGCCGCCGGCTTCCCCCTCACGGTCTGGAACCGGACTCCCGACAAATGCACCCCCCTGCTGGAACTCGGTGCACGCCGTGCCGAGACCCCGGCCGAGCTGTGTGCCGAGGCCGACATCCTCATGCTCTGCCTGGCCGACACGGCCGTGGTGCGTGAGGTGGTGTTCGGGCCGGGCGGCGTGGTGGAAGGCGCCCGGGCCGGGCAGGTGCTGGTGGACTTCTCCAGCCTCGAACCGGCGGCGACCCGCGAGATGGCCGCCGAACTGGAGCGACGCACCGGCGTGCACTGGATCGATGCACCGGTTTCCGGTGGCACCCCGGGTGCCGAGGCCGGCACCCTGGCGATCATGGCCGGCGGTCGCGAGGAGGATGTGGAACGGGTGCGCCCCGTGCTCGCGCACCTGGGGCAGCGCCTGACGCGCATGGGTGAGGTCGGTGCCGGCCAGGTGACCAAGGTCTGCAACCAGATGATCGTCGCCTGCAATGCCCTGGTGATTGCCGAGGTGGTGGCCCTGGCGGAAAAGGCCGGGGTCGATGCCAGCCTGCTGGCGCCGGCACTGGCCGGCGGCTTCGCCGACTCGCGGCCCCTGCAGATCCTGGCGCCGCAGATGGCTGAAAGTTGCTTCGAGCCGGTCAAATGGCATGTCCGTACCTTGCTCAAGGACCTGGACACCGCCACCCGCCTGTCCCGCGAGGAGGGCAGCGCCACGCCCATGAGCGGGCTCGCCGCGCAGCTCATGCGCCTGCATGGCAGCCAGGGCAACCTGGAGCGTGACCCCGCGACCCTGATCGAACTCTACCGAGAGGAGCATCCATGAAGGTTTCCGCCAACCTGTCGCTGCTGTTCACCGAGTTGCCCCTGATCGAGCGCATCGGCGCCGCTGCCGAAGCGGGCTTCGAGGGCGTGGAGATCCAGTTCCCCTATGAGCTGCCCGCCGGCGAATTGAAGGCCGCTCTGGACCAGGCCGGCCTGCCGCTGGTGCTCATCAACCTGCCTGCTGGCGACCTGATGCAGGGCGGCGCCGGGCTGGCCGCCGTGCCGGCCCAGCAGGATGCCTTCGACGCCGCTCTGCGCCATGCCTACACCTACGCTGCGCTGGTGCAGCCGCAGTGCATCAACGTACTGCCCGGGCGCCTGGCCAATGGCGTGTCGCGTCCCGAGGCGCTGGCCACGCTGGTGGCCAACCTGCGCAAGGCCGCCGATACCTTCCACCCGCTGGGCATCCAGGTGCTGGCCGAGGCGATCAACCCGTTCGACATGCCGGGCTTCCTCATCAACACCCCCGAGCAGTTGCTGGACCTGGTTCGCTCGGTGGAAAGCCCCAACTTTGCCGCCCAGCTCGACCTCTATCACCTGGCCCGCCAGCAACTGGACCCGGTGGCGGCGATCCGCCTGCTGGGCAACGCCATCGGTCACGTGCAGTTCGCCGACCACCCCGGGCGCGGCGCCCCCGGTAGCGGTGAGCTGGATTTCGCCCCGGCCCTCGCCGCTCTGGCCGAGGTGAGTTACGCCGGCTGGCTGGGCGCCGAGTATCGCCCCGGCGGGCCGACCCGCGACGGCCTTGCCTGGTTGCCGCGCTTCAAGGCGGCGTGACCCTATGGGCCGGCCTCAGCGAAGCGGCGGGCCGGCCTCTCGCCCCATTCCTCCAGCATCGGACGCAGGTCCGCCAGCCATCGGGGGCGGTAGCCCTGGATGAACTCGCAACCTCCTGGTCGGGGAGGGCGCCATCGTTTGCCATAACCAGCGCGAATGTTCGCAGACAGCCGGAAGGCGAGCCTCTAGATTCGCCCTTACAAGCCTGGCAGGCGGTCTGTCGGGTCACCAACAACAAAGAGACCGACCCATGCAGCCTTCCCCGCAAGCGGCCAATGCCTGGCGCGTGCTGTTCCTGTTGTTCCTGGCCAATCTGTTCAACTTCTTCGATCGCACCATCCCGGCGATCATCATCGAACCGGTGCGCCACGAGTGGAGCCTGAGTGACTTCCAGTTGGGGCTGATCGGCACCGCCTTTACCCTGGTCTACGCCGTGGCCGGCCTGCCGCTGGGGCGTATGGCCGACACCGGCTCGCGGAAGAAGATCATGGGCTGGGGCCTGGCGGTGTGGAGCGGGCTGACGGCGGTGAACGCCCTGGCGTGGAATTTCTGGAGCTTCCTGCTGATCCGCATGGGCGTGGGCATCGGCGAGGCCAGCTACGCCCCGGCTGCCAACTCGCTGATCGGCGACCTGTTCCCGCCGAACAAGCGCGCCCGCGCCATGGGCCTGTTCATGCTCGGCCTGCCGCTGGGGCTGCTGCTGGCCTTCTTCACCATCGGCGCCATGGTGCAGGCCTTCGACAGTTGGCGGGCGCCCTTCGTCATCGCGGCGATTCCGGGGCTGATCCTCGCGGTGTTCATGTTCTTCATCAAGGAGCCGCAGCGCGGCGCCGCCGACAACCGTACCCAGGACCAGACGCCGCTGGACCGCCCGCTGCGCCGGGTGCTGTCGATCCGCACCTTCTGGTGGCTGACCCTGGCGGGGCTGGCCTTCAACTTCGCCACCTATGCCTGCAACTCGTTCATGGTGCCGATGCTGCAGCGCTACTTCCTGATGTCCCTGCAGGGCGCTGCTGTCGCCACAGGCATCATCGTCGGTCTTACCGGGTTGGTGGGGCTGACTCTGGGCGGCTGGCTGGCGGACAAGGCCCATGAGAAGTCCGAGCGCGGCCGCCTGCTGCTGGCCACCGGCAGCCTGCTGGTGGCGACCCTGGCCACCGGCTTCGCGCTGGTCTCCGGGCGCATCGACGTGGCGGTGTTCGTGGGCGTGTTCAGCATCGGCTGGCTGTTCGCCTACACCTTCTACACCTGCGTCTACACCGCCATCCAGGACGTGGTGGAGCCGCGCCTGCGGGCCACGGCCATGGCGCTGTTCTTCGCCGGTCTCTACCTGCTGGGTGGTGGCCTGGGGCCGGTGGTGGTGGGGCTGTTGTCGGACCACTTCGCCCATGCGGCGATGTACGCGGCCGGTGCCAGCGAGATGACCGAGGCCTTCAAGGCCGTGGGCCTGCACGATGCCATGTACCTGATCCCGGTGGCCCTGGGGCTGACCACCCTGGCGCTGTTCCAGGCGGCGCGCTGCTTCGGGCGGGACGCCCGGCACATGCGCGAGGGGCAGCAGCCGGCGGCACAGGCCTGATACCGCTGCCACGAAAAAGCGCGCCGAGGCGCGCTTTTTCGTGGGCGGGTGGTGCTTAGCCGGCGACCAGTACCCGGATGGACTCCAGACGCAGCGCGGCCTTCTCCATCAGCGCCAGACCCTCTTCGCGCTGGCGGCGCAGGGCCTCGATCTCGCTGTCGCGGACGCTGGGGTTGACCGCCTTGAGCGCTTCCAGGCGTGCCAGTTCTTCTTCCAGTTCGGCCGCGAGGCGCTTGGTGGCCTCGGCCACACGGGCTTCGTGGCGCGGGCGGATCTTGGCCTCGGCGACCTGGATCTGCGCCGCGAGCACGTCGCGCTGGGCCTGGACGAACTTGTTGGCACTGCCGCGCGGCACGCTTTCCAACTGATCGTTGAGGGTGTCGAAGGCCACCTTGGAAGCCAGGTCGTTGCCGTTGGCATCCAGCAGGCAGCGCAGCGCGGCCGGCGGCAGGAAGCGGCTCAACTGCAGGCTGCGCGGCGCCACCACCTCGCTCACGTAGAGCAGCTCCAGCAGCACGGTGCCGGGCTTGAGGGCCTTGTTCTTGATCAGCGCGACGGCGGTGTTGCCCATGGAACCGGACAGCACCAGGTCCATGCCGCCCTGGACCATGGGGTGCTCCCAGGTGAGGAACTGCATGTCCTCGCGGGACAGGGCCTGGTTGCGGTCGTAGGTGATGGTCACGCCTTCGTCGTCGCCCAGGGGGAAGCCGGCGTCGAGCATCTTCTCGCCGGGCTTGAGCACCAGGGCGTTCTCGGAGTGGTCCTCGCTGTCGACGCCGAAGGCGTCGAGCAGGGACTCCATGTAGATCGGCAGGGCGAATTCGTCGTCCTGCTCGAGGATGGCCTCGACCAGCGCGCGGCCTTCGCCGCCGCCATTGGAATTGAGTTCCAGCAGGCGGTCGCGGCCGGAATGCATCTCGCTTTCCAGGCGCTTGCGCTCCGCTTCGGCTTCGCTCAGCAGCGCACCCCAGGTGTCTTCGTCGGCGTCTTCCAGCAGCGGCAGCAGGCGCGGGCCGAACTGGTGCTGCAGGGCGTTGCCGGTGGGGCAGGTGGCGAGGAAGGCGTTCAGCGCGCGGTCGTACCACTGGAACAGGCGCTCCTGGGGGCTGTTCTCCAGGTAGGGCACGTGCAGCTGGATGGTGTGCTTCTGGCCGATGCGGTCGAGGCGGCCGATGCGCTGCTCCAGCAGGTCCGGGTGGGCCGGCAGGTCGAACAGCACCAGGTGGTGGGCGAACTGGAAGTTGCGGCCTTCGGAGCCGATCTCGGAGCAGATCAGCACCTGGGCACCGAATTCCTCGTCGGCGAAATAGGCCGCGGCGCGGTCGCGCTCGAGGATGCTCATGCCTTCGTGGAACACGGTGGCGGGGATGCCGGAGCGCACGCGCAGGGCGTCTTCCAGGTCGAGGGCGGTTTCGGCATGGGCGCAGATCACCAGCACCTTGAACTTCTTCAGCATCTTCAGGGTGTCGATCAGCCACTCGACACGGGGGTCGAAGCGCCACCAGCGTTCGCTCTCGTCGACCTCGCCCTGCTGAGCCTGGAAGCTGACCTCGGGGTACAGGTCCGGGTGGTCGCCCACCGGCAGCTCCATGTACTCGCTGGGGTTGGGCAGCGGGTAGGGGTGCAGCTGGCGCTCGGGGAAGCCCTGGACGGCGGCGCGGGTGTTGCGGAACAGCAGGCGACCGGTGCCGTGGCGGTCCAGCAGTTCGCGCACCAGGCGTGCGGAGGCGTCGCTGTCACCCTCGGCGACGGCGGCCAGCAGGGTCTCGCCTTCGCTGCCGAGGAAGTTGGCGATGGTGGCCCGGGCTTCGGCAGACAGGCGGCCTTCGTCCAGCAGCTCCTGCACCGCTTCGGCGATGGGGCGGTAGTGGGCGCTTTCGGCACGGAACGCTTCCAGGTCATGGAAGCGGTTGCGGTCCAGCAGGCGCAGGCGCGCGAAGTGGCTTTCCTGGCCCAGTTGCTCGGGGGTCGCAGTCAGCAGCAGGACGCCGGGAATGACTTCGGCCAACTGCTCCACCAGGCGGTACTCGTCGCTGGCGTGCTCGGGGTGCCAGACCAGGTGGTGGGCTTCGTCCACTACCAGCAGGTCCCAGCCGGCGGCGAAGGCGGCATCCTGGGCGCGCTCGCTGTCCTTCAGCCATTCCAGGGACACCAGGGCGAGCTGGGTGTCCTCGAAGGGGTTGCTGGCATCGCTCTCGGCGAAACGCTCGGCGTCGAACAGCGCGACCTGCAGGTTGAAGCGGCGGCGCATCTCCACCAGCCACTGGTGCTGGAGGTTTTCCGGTACCAGGATCAGCACCCGGCTGGCGCGACCGGAGAGCAGTTGGCGGTGGATCACCAGGCCGGCCTCGATGGTCTTGCCCAGGCCCACTTCGTCGGCCAGCAGGACGCGGGGCGCGATGCGGTCGGCCACTTCGCGGGCGATGTGCAACTGGTGGGCGATGGGCTGGGCGCGGGCGCCGGACAGGCCCCACAGCGAGGATTGCAGCAGGCGACTCTGGTGCTGCAGGGTGTGGTAGCGCAGGCTGAACCAGTTCAGCGGGTCGATCTGCCCGGCGAACAGACGGTCGCTGGCCAGACGGAACTGGATGAAGTTGGACAGTTGGGTTTCCGGCAGGGTGCGGGCTTCGTTCTGGGCAGTGATGCCGTGGTAGACCAGCAGGCCGTCGACGTCGTCGACCTCCTGCACGGTGAGCTTCCAGCCCTCGAAGTGGGTGATCTCGTCACCCGGGGCGAAGCGCACGCGGGTCAGCGGGGCGTTGCGCAGGGCATATTGGCGCGTTTCGCCGGTCGCCGGATAGAGCACGGTGAGCAGCCGCCCGTCGGATGTCAGGATGGTTCCGAGGCCCAGTTCTGCCTCGCTGTCACTGATCCAGCGTTGCCCCGGTTCGTACTGCTGCGCCATGCGTGTCTCCCGCCATGCAAAAAAGCCGGCTAGTTTAGCGGAACGCGTGGCCAAGAGCGACGGAACTTGCGTTCCCGTTTGCGGTAGATAGTGTAGCGAGGCCGCTAAAGGTGCGGCCTGTGTTGCCGACAGGTTGAATGACAGAGGGTCTGACCATGTTGCCGCCGATCCCCCACAGCCTGGTTCCCGTGACCGCCCAGCAGGACGTGGTCAAACCGCGCCCCGATATTCCTCCCGTGACGCCGGCCCAGGAAAGCCAGCACGAGAGCGAAGTGGGGCTGGACCGCCGTCACCCCCAGGAGGCCGAGGAGATGCTCCGCGAGGAGCAGCGCCGCCGTCAGCGCCGGGGGTATACCCCCGAGCAACTGGCCGAGGGCGAGGTGAAGCCGGCGGACGAGGAGGTGATCGACACCCTCCCGCGGCAGGGGCTCTGGGTGGACGTCGAGGTCTGACCTCGTGACAGAATCTGTGCCCCCTTTGCACAACCGGTCATTCCATGAGCCTGTTCGACGACCTGCCCCTTGAACTGCCGAACGCCTGCCTGCGCCACGAGCGCCAGTGGCTGGCAGTGGAGGAAGCTGACGAGTGGCTGGCCGGGCTGCTGGCGGAAACGCCCTGGGAGCAACCGGTCGTACACTTGCACGGCCAGGAGTACCGGGTGCCTCGGCAGGTGGCCTGGTACGGCGACCCCGAAGCGAGCTACCGCTATTCCGGCCTGGTGCACCGCCCGCTGGCCTGGACGCCCCTGCTGGCGACGATCCGCCAGCGCGTGCAGGCGGAGGTGGGGCAACCATTCAACGGCGTGCTGCTGAACCTCTACCGCGACGGCCAGGACTCCATGGGTTGGCACAGCGACGACGAGCCGGAGCTGGGGCCCGATCCCACCGTGGCCTCGGTGAGCCTCGGCGGCACCCGGCGTTTCGACCTGCGCCGCAAGGGCAGCGGGCGCATCGAGCATTCGCTGGAACTTGCGCACGGTTCGCTGCTGGTCATGAGCGGTCCGACGCAGCATCATTGGCAGCATCAGGTGGCCAAGACCCGAGCCACCTGCCAGCCTCGCCTCAACCTCACCTTCCGCTGGATCCGCCCATGAGCAATGACGACAAGCTGATCGATTTCGGCGCCGAGCGCGACAAGCGCATCCATGACCTGCACGAGAAACGGCTGGTGGACATGCGCCAGGCGTTCGAAAAAGCATTGCCGCTGGGCAAGGCGAAGAAGAACCGCAGCAAACCGAAGAAGCGCTGAACGCCAACCTGAACGGCCAGTCATGGGCTGCGGTCAGAGTGTCGCCCGGTGCCGGGCTATTTTCGACGGACGAAAAAAAGGGCGACCGAAGTCGCCCGAGGTGCCTTGCGTGCCTGTGTACCTGGAGAACTCAACTCACGCGTTCTTGTCGCGCTTGTGAGAGTCCTTCCAGATGAAGTATCCGACGCCACCGAAGAAGGCGAGCATCAGGCCAACAGTGCCGATACCGGCTAGAACCACAACATCGACGAACATAAGGGCCTCCTGCGTCTGGCGTCTTGTTTCGATGGGTCAAAGGTAGACCCGGGCCAGGGTGCCGAAATTGATCTGGATCAATAGCCGCGGGCCCCGCCCCGCAAGGTCTGCGGGGAACTGATCCAGGTCAATTTTCCAGGGGGCCTACGCCGGATGGCGCGATTCAGAGCTGTTCGACAGGGAAGGAGGGGAGATGGTCAGACGAATCCACGGCGGTGCCATGCAGGCTGAAGGCCGCCTATGCTTGCCGCGACTCTTCCAAGGTTTTCGACGTGCGTGAAACCTTGAAGGCCTTCCTCGCCCCCGACCTCCCGGCCCTGCAGTTCGCCATCAAGACACTGCTCGGGGGTGGCCTGGCGCTCTGGTGTGCGCTGCGCTTCGGCCTGGAGCAGCCGCAATGGGCGCTGATGACGGCCTTCATCGTGGCCCAGCCGCTGTCCGGGATGGTGGTGCAGAAGGGCCTGGCGCGGCTGCTCGGCACCCTGGTAGGAACCACCATGGCGGTGGTGATCATGGCGCTGTTCGCCCAGACGCCCTGGCTGTTCCTCTTTGTCCTCGCCGCCTGGCTGGCGCTGTGTACGGCGGCCTCCACCCTGCTGCGCAGTGCCTGGTCATACGCCTTCGTCCTGGCCGGTTACACGGTGGCCATCATCGGCCTGCCGGCCATCGCCCACCCGCTCAACGTCTTCGACCAGGCCGTGGCCCGCTGCACCGAAATCTGCCTCGGCATCCTCTGTGCCACCGCCACCAGCGCGCTGATCTGGCCGCAGCGTGTGGAGCGCCAACTGGTGCGCCAGGCCACCGAGGCCTGGGAGAGCGGCATCCGTGCGGCCCACTCGGCCCTGGACGGCGCGCCCTACGAGCGCCAGGGGCTGCTGGGCGTCCTGGGGCGCCTGGTGGCCGTGGACGCCCAGCGCGAGCACGCCTGGTTCGAGGGCGCTCGCGGACGGCGCCGCGCCGCTGCCTTGCGGGTGCTCAGTCGCGACCTGCTCAGCGTGCTGCGCCTGGCACGCGGGGTGGCGCGCCAGTGGCGGCAACTGTCGAGCGACGAGGCCGAGCGTCTGGCCCCCTGGCTGGATGCCGTGCGACAGGCGCTGGAGTCGCCCGATCCGGCCCGCCTCGAAGCCCTGGGGCAGGGCCTGCTGGAGGCGGCCGAATCCCCCGGGCTGAGCGTGGTGCAGCAATACTGCCTGGGCCGCCTGGCGGTCACCCTCCGCCAGGTGCGGGCCGCCGCCGCAGCGCTGGAGACCGTGGAGCGTGGCGCTTCCAGCGAGGACAGTTCGGCGCCCCTGTCCTGGCACCACGACCTGCCCACGGCCTTGCTCTATGGCTCCCGCAGCGGGCTGGCCTTCCTCGGGCTGGCGACCTTCTGGATGGCCACCGCCTGGACTTTCTCCATCGGCGCGCTGACCCTCACCTGCGTGGTCTGCAGCCTCTTTGCCAGCCGCGAGAACGCCGCGCAGATCGGCCTGATGTTCCTGCGCGGCATCCTTTATGCGCTGCCGGTGGCCTTCTTCATCGGCCAGGTGGTACTGCCCCAGTTCAGCGGCTTCCCGCTGCTCTGCATGGCCCTCGGCGTGCCGCTGTTCTTCGGCACCCTGGGCATGGCACGGCCGGCCCTGAGCGGCACAGCCACTTCGTTCTGCCTGCACTTCATCGTGCTGTGCGCGCCGCAGAACACCATGCACTTCGACGTTGCAGTGTTCCTCAACGAAGCCCTGTCCATCCTGCTGGGGGTCGGTTTCGCCGTGCTGGTGTTCCGCCTCATCGTGCTGACTCACCCCGGCTGGCATGGGCGGCGGCTGCTGCGGGCCACCTTCAGCGACCTGGGCCGGCTCACCCACCGCACCCTGGCGGGGGCGGAGAACTGGTTCGGTGGGCGCATGGCCGACCGCCTGCTGCAACTGGCCCGCCACTACCCGGCGCTGCCCAGCCAGTCCCGCAACCGTTGGGACGATGGCATCACCAGCCTCGACATAGGCGATGAGCTATTGCACCTGCGCCGTTGCCTGGCGGCGGGGGAGCGCTCCCTCGGCGCCTCCGAGGCGCGCTTTCTCTCACGGATCGGGCCATTGCTGGAGCAGGGGCCGGCGCCGGAGCGGGCGGATGCGATGGACGTGCCGTCCGAACAACTGATCCAGGCCCTGCGCGAGGCCGGCAACAGCATCGACCGGCGGCTGGCCCTGGCGGCCTTGCTGCAGTTGCGGCAAAGCTGGCGGCAGTGGTGTGAACAACAGGAGGCGAGCCATGGGCTTGCGTGAATGGTCACTGGGCGGCGTATTGCTCAGCCCGCTGCTGATCTACGCCCTGGCGGCGCTGCTGGTGACCGGCGTACTGCGCCTGGTGCTGCAGCGGCTGGGCCTGGCGCGCTGGATCTGGCACGAGGCGCTGTTCGATACCGCCCTCTATGTCTGTGTGCTGTCGGTGCTGGTCGCCGTCTTCGGGCACTGGTGAAGGAGAAAACCATGGGCTCCACCTTGCGTGTCGTTGTCACCCTGGCGCTGGTCGCCGCCGCCGTTGTGGGGGGCTACAGTCTCTGGCAGCACTACATGCTCGCGCCCTGGACGCGGGACGCGCGCATCCGCGCCGACGTGGTGGTGATAGCACCGGACGTATCCGGCTGGGTGGTGGACCTGAAGGTCCGCGACAACCAGCAGGTGAAGGCCGGCGACCTGCTGATGACCATCGACCGCGACCGCTACGAGGCGGCCCTGGAAAAGGCCCGGGCCGTCGCCGAGACCCGCCAGCAGCAACTGCGCCTGCGTGAGCACGAGGCCTCGCGCCGCGCCAGCCTCGGCCCCCAGGCCATCAGTGCGGAACTGCGGGAGAACGCCCAGATCAACGCCGACATTGCTAGGGGCGAATACCGCCAGGCCCAGGCCGACGTGAAAGTCGCCGAGTTGAACCTGACACGCAGTGAAGTCCGTGCGCCGCGCAGCGGCCAGGTCACCAACCTGCGCCTGGCCCAGGGCAACTACGCCAGCGCCGGGCAGCCGGTGATGGCTTTGGTGGACGACCGGTCCTTCTATGTGCAGGCGTACTTCGAGGAGACCAAGCTGCCCGGCATTCGTGTCGGCGCGCCGGTGGACATCTGGCTGATGAGCGCCGGCCAGCCGCTCAAGGGCACCGTGGAAAGCGTCAGCCGCGGCATCACCGACCGCAACGCCAGCCCGGACGGCCAACTGCTCGCCAACGTCGAACCGACCTTCAACTGGGTGCGCCTGGCCCAGCGCATCCCGGTGCGGATCAGGCTCGACCCGGTGCCGGAGGACATCCAGCTCAGTGCGGGGATGACTGCCAGTGTCACGGTCGGGGATCAGCCGCAGGTGCAGGACTAGCCGAAAGCTCCCCCGGAACGAAAAAGCCCGGCGACTGCCGGGCTTCTTTCATCTGGGCTGCGGTGTTCAGCCGATGGTGATCGGCGGCAGCTCCGGCAGCTCGATGGCGAGCGATTGCTTGGGCGCCAGTACCTCGGCCTCGCCGTCCACCACCTGCTCGGCGTTCTGGTTGAACACGCGGGTGGCGATGCGCACGCGGTTCTTCGGCAGCTTCTCGAGGATCTCCAGTTCCACGGTCAGGCTGTCGCCCAGCTTCACCGGGCGGGTGAACTTCAGTTGCTGGCCCAGGTAGATGGTGCCCGGCCCGGGCAGCTCGCAGGCGATGGCCGCGCTGATCAGGGCGCCGCTGAACATGCCGTGGGCGATGCGCTCCTTGAACAGCGTGCCGGCCGCGTACTCGGCATCCAGGTGCACCGGGTTGCGGTCGCCGGACAGGGCGGCGAACAACTGGATGTCACGCTCCTCCACCTGCTTCGCATAGCTGGCCTTCTGGCCGACTTCCAGGGCGTCGTAGGTGAAGTTGGTTACCTGGCTCATGGCGTCTCCTTGTTCGGTTGGCAGGCCCGACCGTGGGCGAGGGCGTGCCCCAGCCAGTCGAGCAGATGATTCGTCACCTCGTCACGGTTGGTCTCGTTGAACAACTCGTGGCGGGCGTCGGGGTAGATCCTCAGTTGCACGTCGCGCACACCGGCCGAGCGCAGGGCATTGGCCAGGTCCTCCAGGCGCTTGCCGTCGCTGACCGGGTCGCACGCGCCGCCGATCACCAGCAGGGGCAGGTCCGGGTCGATCTGCGCCAGGTGGTCGATGGGCGTGATGTTCTGAAGCCCGCCAAGCAGGTCGAGCCACAACTGGTTGGTGCAGCGGAAGCCGCAGAGGCTGTCGTTGACGTACTTGTCCACCTCGTCCGGGTCGCGGCTGAGCCAGTCGAAGGGCGTGCGGTTGGGCTTGAAGGCCTTGTTGAACGAACCGAAGGAGAGGAACTCGATCAGCGCGCTGCGCCCGTTCGGGCCCTGGCGCCAGCGTTCCAGCCGCGCCACCACGGCGGCCGCGCGGTACAGCCCCACCGGCTGGTAGTTGGAGCCGGAAAGGATGGCGCCCTGCAGGCTGCAGCTGTGGCTCATCAGGTAACCCTGGGCGATGTAGCTGCCCATGCTGTGGCCGAGCAGGATGATCGGCACCTGCGGGTGCTGCTGGCGGATGTGGTGGTTGAGGGCCGCGAGGTCGGCGATCACCTTGTTCCAGCCGTCATGCTCGGCATACAGGCCGAGGATGCCGTGCTGGGCGGTGCGACCGTGGCCGCGCTGGTCGTGGGCGTAGACCTCGATCCCCGCTGCCACCAGCGCCGCTGCCAGCCGCGCGTAGCGGCCGCTGTGTTCGGCCATGCCGTGGGCGATCATCACCACCGCCCGGGGTGGCTCCTCGCCGCTCCAGCGGTTCACGTAGAGCGGGGCAGCATCACTGGCGGTGAGCCAGAAAGCGTCGTGGTGCATGGCCAATCCTTTTGGCGGGGAGTGGAGTGATCGGCGCATTGTGCACGGGGGCCGGGGCGGCGCAAAGGGGCAGCGATGCGTGACTGTTCGGTCCTGCGCAGACCGTTTCGACAGCCTTTGTTCAGCCGCTCAGGCACGGGTTGTTGCGGCGAGATTCACAGGATCAATGAGAGCGCTTCGCGTATTTGCGCTTGCGGGCGGACCTGCTACTTTCCGGGCAGCCCCGCAGCGCGGGCCAGACACACTCAGGGCAAATGAGGACAACAACAATGCAACCTGATTTCTGGAGCGACAAACGCCCTGCCGGCGTACCGGACCAGATCGACCTGGCGGCCTACCGTTCCGTGGTCGAGGTGTTCGAGCGTTCCTGCAAGAAATTCGCCGACCGCCCGGCCTTCCACAACCTGGGCGTGACCCTGACCTACGCCGAGCTGGACCGCCTTTCCGCCGCTTTCGCCGCCTACCTGCAGAAGCACACGGACCTCAAGCCCGGCGACCGCATCGCCGTGCAGATGCCCAACGTCCTGCAGTACCCCATCGCCGTGTTCGGCGCCCTGCGTGCCGGCCTGGTGGTGGTCAACACCAACCCCCTCTACACCGCCCGCGAGATGCGCCATCAGTTCAAGGACGCCGGCGTGCGGGCCCTGGTGTACATCAACCTGTTCGGCAAGCTGGTGCAGGAAGTGCTGCCCGACACCGAGATCGAGCACCTGATCGAAGCCCGCATGGGTGACATGCTGCCCAGCCTCAAGGGCTGGCTGGTCAACACCGTGGTGAAGAAGGTCAAGAAGATGGTGCCGGACTACCACCTGCCCCAGGCCGTGTCCTTCAAGGACGCCCTGCGCCAGGGAAGGGGCCACGCCCTCAAGCCGGTCAGTGTCAGCCTGGACGATCTCGCCGTGCTGCAGTACACCGGTGGCACCACCGGCGTGGCCAAGGGCGCGATGCTCACCCATGGCAACCTGGTGGCCAACATGCAGCAGGTCAACGCCTGCCTCTCGCAGTTGGGGCCGGATGGCCAGCCGCTGATGAAGCAGGGCCAGGAGATCATGATCGCGCCGCTGCCGCTCTACCACATCTATGCCTTCACCGCGAACTGCATGTGCATGATGGTCAACGGCAACCTCAACGTGCTGATCACCAACCCTCGCGACATCCCCGGCTTCGTCAAGGAGCTGAAGAAGTGGCGCTTCTCCGCGCTGCTGGGCCTCAACACCCTGTTCGTCGCGTTGATGGACAACCCCGACTTCAAGGACCTGGACTTCTCCAACCTCAAGGTCACCAACTCCGGCGGCACCGCCTTGGTCAAGGCCACCGCCGAGCGCTGGCAGGCTGTCACCGGCTGCACCGTGGTGGAGGGCTACGGCCTCACCGAAACCTCCCCGGTGGCCAGCGCCAACCCCTACGGTGCCCTGGCCCGCCTGGGCACCGTCGGCATCCCGGTGCCCGGTACCGCCTTCAAGGTGATCGACGACGACGGCAACGAACTGCCCCTGGGCGAGCGCGGCGAGCTGTGCATCCAGGGCCCGCAGGTGATGAAGGGCTACTGGAACCGGCCCGAAGCCACCGCCGAGGTGCTGGACGCCGAGGGTTGGCTGAAGACCGGCGACATTGCCGTGATCGACCCGGATGGCTATGTGCGCATCGTCGACCGCAAGAAGGACCTGATCATCGTCTCCGGCTTCAACGTCTACCCCAACGAGATCGAGGACGTGGTCATGGCTCACCCGAAGGTGGCCAGTTGCGCGGCCATCGGCGTGCCCGACGAGAAGTCCGGCGAGGCGGTGAAGCTGTTCGTCGTCCCCCGCGAGGGCGGCGTTTCCGTCGAGGAGCTGAAGGCCTACTGCAAGGAGAATTTCACCGGCTACAAGGTGCCCAAGCACATCGTCCTCAAGGACGCCCTGCCCATGACGCCCGTTGGCAAGATCCTCCGTCGCGAGCTGCGCGACATCGCCTGATCCACCCCCTTCGGCCCTCGCACCTGTCGCCCGGCAGTGTGCGAGGGTTCACAAACCGCCCTGGAACGCGCTTTCTACGCCAGTTAGGTGGTTTGCTCTAAAGGTGACTGATTGGTTTTGTTTGGTCATTTTGTTGACTGGAAAGGGTCTATTTGGCTCTGGTCGCCTTTTTTCAAAGCTGATAATCTCGGCGCGCTTTTCGCCCTGGGAAGGGCCTGAAACCGCACAGACCACAAAAAACAACTGCCTCGTGCAGTGAAGATCAGCTGTTGCTCAGGAGTGGGCTTTCCATGACCGATAACTTCTGGACGGACAAGTATCCAGCAGGCGTTCCTGCGGAAATCAATGCCGACGCTTACCCCAACATTCAGGCGGTATTGAAAGAGTCCTGCCAACGCTTTGCCGACAAGCCCGCATTCAGCAACCTGGGCAAGACCCTCACCTACGGTGAGCTTTACGCACTCTCCGGTGCCTTCGCCGCCTACCTGCAGAACCACACCGACCTGCAGCCCGGCGACCGTATCGCCGTGCAACTGCCCAACGTCCTGCAGTACCCCGTCGTGGTCTTCGGCGCCCTGCGCGCCGGCCTGGTGGTGGTGAACACCAACCCGCTGTACACCGCGCGGGAGATGGAGCACCAGTTCAACGACTCCGGCGCCAAGGCCCTGGTGTGCCTGGCCAACATGGCCCACCTGGCCGAGAGCGTGCTGCCCAAGACCGGCATCCGTCACGTAGTGGTGACCGAAGTGGGTGACCTGCTGCCGCCGCTCAAGCGCCTGCTGGTCAACAGCGTCATCAAGTACGTGAAGAAGATGGTGCCGGCCTTCCACCTGCCCCAGGCCGTCAAGCTCAACCACGCACTGGCCAAGGGCCAGGGCAAGGCCGTGTGCGAAGCCTCGCCGGCCGCCAGCGACGTTGCCGTGCTGCAGTACACCGGCGGCACCACCGGCGTGGCCAAGGGCGCGATGCTCACCCATCGCAACCTCATCGCCAACATGCTGCAGTGCAAGGCGCTGATGGGCGCCAACCTCAATGAAGGGTGCGAGGTGCTCATCACCCCGCTGCCGCTCTATCACATCTACGCCTTCACCTTCCATTGCATGGCGATGATGCTGACCGGCAACCACAACATCCTGATCAGCAACCCGCGCGACCTGCCGGCGATGGTCAGGGAGCTGGGCAACTGGAAGTTCACCGGCTTCGTCGGCCTCAACACCCTGTTCGTTGCCCTGTGCAACAACGAGGACTTCCGCAAGCTGGACTTCTCCGCCCTCAAGCTCACCCTGTCCGGCGGCATGGCCCTGCAACTGGCTGCGGCCGAGCGCTGGAAAGAGGTCACCGGCTGCGCCATCTGCGAAGGCTTCGGCATGACTGAGACCAGCCCCGTGGTGTCGGTGAACCCGTTCCAGAGCATCCAGATCGGCACCATCGGCATCCCGGTCCCCTCGACCCAGTGCAAGGTGGTGGACGACGAGGGCAACGACCTCGCCATCGGTGCCATCGGCGAACTGTGCGTCAAGGGCCCGCAGGTGATGAAGGGCTACTGGCAGCGCCAGGACGCCACCGACGAGATCCTCTCGGCGGACGGCTGGCTGAAGACCGGCGACATCGGCCTGATCCAGGAAGACGGTTACATGCGCATCGTCGACCGCAAGAAGGACATGATCCTGGTCTCCGGCTTCAACGTGTACCCCAACGAGCTGGAAGACGTGCTCGCCACCTTGCCGGGCGTCCTGCAATGCGCCGCCATCGGCGTCCCGGACGAGAAGTCCGGCGAGGCGATCAAGGTTTTCGTGGTGGTCAAGCCGGGCGCCAGCCTGACCAAGGACGAGGTGATGCAGCACATGCGCGCCAACCTCACCGGCTACAAGGTCCCGCGCTCCGTCGAGTTCCGCGACAGCCTGCCGACCACCAACGTCGGCAAGATCCTGCGCCGTGAACTGCGTGACCAGGAACTGAAGAAGCTCAAGGGCTGATCCGTCCCGGCATGAACGAGCCCCGCACCTGCGGGGCTCGCTCTTTTCTGTGCGCCCCATGGCGCAGACGCCGGTGGCCCTGGGGCTCAGCCCGGGGACGAATCCCGCTGCAACCCGCTCAGCCAAGGCATCGGTGCCCCGATGCGGTGCGGGGGCGGAATCTGCGACAATCGCGCCTTTGCCACGATTGCCCAGCGCCTGATGACCGACATCGCCTCCCTGCACAAGAACCTCGACCACGCCCTGATCGCCGACCGCCATCGCCTGCGCCGCCAGCTCCACGAGCTGCACAAGAAGCCGGACGAGGCGAAGCTCGCCCAGTGGCTGGAGCGCTTCCAGGCGTCCTGCGCCAAGGTTGAGGCGCGCCGCAGCAGTGTACCGCCCATGCGCTACGACGACGCCCTGCCCATCGCCGCCAAGCGCGACGAGATCAAGGCTGCGCTGGAGAAGCACCAGGTGCTGGTGATCGCCGGCGAGACCGGCTCGGGCAAGACCACCCAGTTGCCGAAGATCTGCCTGGAGATCGGCCGCGGCACCCATGGCCTGATCGGCCACACCCAGCCGCGCCGGCTGGCCGCGCGCAGCGTGGCGACCCGCGTGGCCGAGGAGATCGGCACGCCCCTGGGCGAGCTGGTGGGCTACCAGGTGCGCTTCGAGGACCAGTCCAACGAGCGCAGCCTGATCAAGCTGATGACCGACGGCATCCTCCTGGCCGAAACCCAGCACGACCGCCTGCTCGAGCGCTACGACACGATCATCGTCGACGAGGCCCACGAGCGCAGCCTGAACATCGACTTCCTCCTGGGCTACCTGAAGACGCTGCTGCCACGGCGCCCGGACCTGAAGCTGATCATCACCTCGGCGACCATCGACCTGGAGCGCTTCTCCAAGCACTTCGGTGACGCGCCCATCGTCGAAGTTTCCGGCCGCACCTACCCGGTGGACACCTGGTACCGGCCCCTGGCCGCCGAGGTGGACGAGAACGGCGAGCCGCTGTTCGACGACCTGTCGGTTGACCAGGGCATCCTCCGCGCCCTGGACGAGATCGCCGACCACGAGCGCGCCGAAGGCAAGCGCCCGGGCGACGTGCTGGTGTTCCTCCCCGGCGAGCGCGAGATCCGCGACGCCGCCGAGGTGCTGCGCAAGGCCAACCTGCGCCACACCGAGGTGCTGCCGCTCTATGCACGGCTGACTCCAGCCGAGCAGCAGAAGATCTTCGCGCCCATGCCCGGCCGCAAGATCGTGCTCGCCACCAACGTCGCCGAAACCTCGCTGACGGTGCCCGGCATCCGCTACGTGATCGACAGCGGCACCGCGCGCATCAGCCGCTACAGCTACCGCGCCAAGGTCCAGCGCCTGCCCATCGAAGCCGTCTCCCAGGCCAGCGCCAACCAGCGCAAGGGTCGCTGCGGCCGGGTCGAGCCGGGTATCTGCGTGCGCCTGTACAGCGAGGAGGACTTCCTCGGCCGCCCCGAATTCACCGACCCGGAGATCCTGCGCACCAACCTGGCGGCGGTGATCCTGCAGATGCTCCACCTGCGCCTGGGCGAGATCGGCGACTTCCCCTTCATCGAGCCGCCGGACGGCAAGGCGGTGAGCGACGGCTTCACCCTGCTGCAGGAACTCTCGGCAGTGAACCGCGAGGGCCAGCTCACGCCCCTGGGCCGCCAGCTGGCGCGCCTGCCGGTGGACCCGCGCCTGGGCCGCATGCTGCTGGAGGCCGCCCACCAGGGCAGCCTCGACGAGGTGCTGCTGATCACCAGCGCGCTCTCGGTGCAGGACCCGCGCGAACGGCCGATGGATCGCCAGCAGGCCGCCGACCAGGCCCACGCACAGTGGAAGGACGCCGACTCCGACTTCGCCGCGCTGGTCAACCTCTGGCGCGGCTTCGAGGAGCAGCGCCAGGCGCTGGGCTCCAACGCCCTGCGCACCTGGTGCCGCAAGAACTTCCTCAACTACATGCGCCTGCGCGAGTGGCGCGACGCCCACCGCCAACTGACGCTGATCTGCCGCGAGCTCAAGCTGACCCTCAACAAGGAGCCGGCGGACTACCCGCGCGTGCACAAGGCGCTGCTCTCCGGCCTGCTCAGCCAGATCGGCCAGAAGAGCGAGGACGGCGACTACCTCGGCGCCCGCCAGCGGCGTTTCTGGATCCACCCCTCCACCGTGATCGCCAAGAAGCGGCCGCAGTGGATCATGGCCGCCGAGCTGGTGGAGACCACCAAGCTGTTCGCACGCATGGTCGCCAAGATCGACCCCGACTGGCTGGAACCCCTGGCCGGCCACCTGGTGAAGAAGAACCACCTGGAGCCGCACTGGGAGAAGCGCCGTGGCCAGGTCGTGGCCTACGAGCAGGTCACCCTCTACGGGCTGATCGTGGTCGGCCGCCGCCCGGTGCACTACGGCCCCATCGACCCGCCGGTGGCGCGCGAGCTGTTCATCCGCGAGGGCCTGGTGCGCGGTGAGATCCACAGTCGCGCCAAGTGCCTGGCCGCCAATCGCCAGTTGCTGGAACGGCTCGACGAGCTGGAGGCCAAGGCCCGCCGCCGCGACATCCTCGCCGACGAGGAAACCCTCTTCGGCTACTACGCCGCGCGCCTGCCCGAGGACCTCTACCAGACCGCCAGCTTCGAGAAGTGGTACGAGCGCGAGCGGGCGAAGAATCCCGAACTGCTGATCATGCGCGAGGAAGACGTGCTGGCCCGCGAAGCCAGCGAAGTCACCGCCGCGCAGTACCCGGACACCCTGCGCATCGGCGAGCTGCAACTGCCGCTGGACTACCACTTCGAACCCGGCCACCCGCGTGACGGCGTGACCCTGCGGGTGCCCGCGCCCCTGCTGCCGCAACTGCCCGCCGAGCGCCTCGACTGGCTGGTGCCCGGCCTGCTGGAAGCCAAGTGCGTGGCCCTGGTGCGCAACCTGCCCAAGGCCATCCGCAAGAACTTCGTGCCGGTGCCGGATTTCGTGAAGGCCGCGCTGGCCAAGCTGGCCTTCGCCCAGGGCTCGCTGCCCGAGGCGCTGGGCCGCGAACTGCAGCGCATGACCGGCGCCCGCGTGCCCGAGGAGGCCTGGGCGGAAGCCGCCGGCCTGCTGGAGCACCACCTGAAGATGAACATCGAAGTGGTGGACGCGCGCGGCAAGTTCCTTGGCGAAGGCCGCGACCTGGCCGAGCTGACCGCGCGCTTCGCCGAGGCCAGCCAGGCCGCCCTGGCCATCCCGCAGAAGCAGGGCGAGCAGCGCCCGGTGGAAGCCAAGGGCTTCGCCCAGGTGGCGGAGAAGACCCAGCAGAAGGTCGCCGGCCTTTCCATGACCGTCTACCCGGCGCTGGTGGAGGCGGGCGGCAGCGTCAAGGAAAGCCGCTTCCCCACCCAGGCCGAGGCCGACTGGCAGCACCGCCGCGCCCTGCAGCGCCTGCTGCTGCAACAACTGGCCGAGCCGGCCAAGTACCTGCGCGGCAAGCTGCCGGGCCTCACCGAACTGGGCCTGCTGTACCGCGACATGGGCCGGGTCGACGCGCTGGTGGAGGACATCCTCCTGGCCAGCCTCGACAACTGCATCCTCGACGGCGAAGCCAGCCTGCCTCGCGATGGTGCCGCCCTGGCCTCGCTGGCGGAGAATAAGCGCGGTGCCTGGGCCGAGCACGCCGAACGCCTGGCCCGCCTGACCCTGGACATCCTCAAGCTCTGGCATGGCCTGCAGAAGCGCTTCAAGGGCCGCATCGACCTGGCCCAGGCGGTGGCGCTCAACGACATCAAGGCGCAGTTGGGCAACCTGGTGTACCCCGGTTTCGTCCGCGAAACCCCGGGCGAATGGCTGAAGGAAGTGCCGCGCTACCTCAAGGCCATCGAGCAGCGCTTCGACAAGATCGGCGCCCAACTGCAGCGCGACCGCGTCTGGTCCGGCGAGCTGGCCGGCTACTGGGAGCAGTACCAGGCACGCCTGGCCAAGCACGCCCAGGAAGGCAAGCGCGACCCCGAGCTGGTGCTGTACCGCTGGATGCTGGAGGAGTACCGCGTGTCCCTCTTCGCCCAGCAGTTGGGGACGAAGATGCCGGTCTCCGACAAGCGTCTCAACAAGCAGTGGACCCAGGTGGAGGGTTGATCCGTGAGTGACGTGCTGTTCGAAATCCGCCCCATGAGCCCCGAGCTGTACCGCGAGAAGACCCGGCGCATCGCCATCGGCATCGCCGTGCTGTTCATCGCCCTGGCCATGCTGTTCGCCACCGCCAGCGTGCAGCTGTTCGGCACCCCCGGTGGCGACAACTTCCGCTGGAACCTGGCCGGCGTGCTGGCCGGGCTGGCGGTGACGGTGGCCCTGGTGCGCCTGCAGTTCTGGCCGCGCCCGTTCATGGCGCCGGCGGTCTATGGCTGGGGGCTCAAGCGCAGCCTGATGCGCGTCACCAACCTGATGCACCGGGTCAAGGCCGGCGTTGCCGTGAACGACCCGGCGGCGATGAAGCTGCTGCGCTTCTATCACCTGGGCGTGACCCAGATGCACCAGTTGGACGGCAACACCTCCGACCTCAGCCAGATGGTCCGCGAGATCGATGCGCACCGCGAGGCGATGCTGGCCCTGGGGCTCGACCCGGAGCAGGCGCGCCTGGAGCGCGACTGGCTGGATGCGGTCAAGCGCTTCGGCTGAACCCGGCCGCATCGGACAAGGACGACCTCATGCCTTCCACCCTCGAACTCGTCGCCGACCTGGTGAACCTGATCGCCGTGCTGCTGGCCGCACGCAACAGCGTGCACACCTGGTCCATCGGCATCCTCGGCTGCGTGCTGTTCGGCTGGTTGTTCTTCGAATCCCAGCTCTATGCCGACGTCACCCTGCAAGGCTTCTTCATCATCACCAGCGCCCTGGGCTGGTGGGCCTGGCTGCACGGCAACGCCGGCACCCAGCTGCCGGTGAGCCGCACCGCTCCGGCCAGCCTGTTGCGGATGGCGGCTTTGGCCGTGGTGGTGGCGCTGGCCTATGGGGCGCTGTTGCACCATTTCACCGATGCCTACGCACCGCTGGTGGATTCCCTGGTGCTGACCTTCAGCGTGCTGGCGCAGCTGCTGCTGATGCGCCGGCGCCTGGAGAACTGGTACGCCTGGCTGCTGGTGAATACCTTGGCGGTGCCGCTCTTCGCCTCCCGCGAGCTGTACCTCACCGCCGGGCTCTACACCCTGTTCTGGTGCAACGCCTGGTACGGCCTGTACCGCTGGCGCCGTGAGTTGCGCCAGGCCGCCACGCCCCTGGCCGGGCAGGAGCCCGCCTGAGGTGAGCGCGACCTTTCGCACCGGCCTGGTGGTGGGCAAGTTCTCGCCGCTGCACCTGGGCCATGAACGGCTGATCCGCGCGGCCCAGGGGCAATGCGAGCGGCTGTTGCTGCTTTGCTGGTCCCTCCCCGAACTGCCGGGTTGCGAGGCCGGGCGCCGCGAGCGCTGGCTGCGTCTGCGCTTCCCGGAGTTGCAGGCCGAGGTGGTCACCCCGGCCCGCATCCAGGCCTGGCGGGAGCAGGGCAAGCGCCTGCCCGACCTGCCCCACAACGACGCCCCCGAGTTCGAGCCGCGCCAGTTCGTTGCCGAGTTCTGCCAGGCGGTGTTCGGCACCACGGTGGACGCGGTATTCACCAGCGAGGGCTATGGCGAGGGGTTCGCCGCGCACCTGGCGGGTGTCTTCGGCCACCCGGTGCGGCACGTCTGCGTCGACCCGCAGCGCCTCGCCGTGCCCGTCTCCGGCACCCGCCTGCGCGCCGATCCCCATGGCTTGCGTGGCTTCCTCGCCCCCGAGGTGCACGCCGACTTCGTCGAACGGATCGTCCTGCTCGGCGGCGAATCCACCGGCAAGAGCAGCCTCGCCATCGCCCTGGCCACCGCGCTCGATGCCCCCTGCGTGGCTGAGTTCGGCCGCGAGCACTGGGTGGCCAAGGACGGCGCGCTGGACTACGACGACCTGCTGCACATCGGCCGCACGCAGATGGCCCGGGAGGACCAGGCAGCACTCACGGCCGGGCGCTACCTGGTCTGCGACACCTCGGCGCTGACCACGCTGTTCTACAGCCACGCGATGTTCGGCCGCGCCGATGCCGAACTGGCTACCCTGGCCGAACGCCCCTACGCACACACCTTCCTCTGCGCCGACGACTTCCCCTTCGTGCAGGACGGCACCCGCCAGGACGAAACCTTCCGCCGCCGCCAGCAGGCCTGGTACCACGCCGAACTGCAACGCCGCGGCTGGCGCTATCAAATGCTCAGTGGCCCGCTGGAGGCGCGGGTGGAGCAGGTGCTGGTCCATCTGCGAAATGCCTCCCCGGGCTGAAGCCCGGGCTACGGGCCGCGAGGTACGTGGTGAGGGTGATGGCGCCGTGCTATACAGCCCGGCAGGACTTCCGAGGGTGAACGATCATGGCCAGGCAAAACGGCAGCAGGACCGTCCCGGCAGCGCCTGCCGGCAGGCACGGGCACAGCCGCTTCGTCTGGCGGGCCCTGTTGCCCCGTGCCCTGGGGCTGCCGGTCGGCGCCTTGTGCATGGCCCTGCCGCTGTGGGAGTTACACCGACCGGCGTGGGTGTGGGGGCTGCTGGTGCTGTTCTCCTTCGTCTGGCCCTGGGTGGCCCTGGTGTTGAGCCGGAGTTATCAGGACCCGGTGCGCAACGAGCGCCGGCACATCCTGTTCGACTCCTTCGCCGGCACCTTCTGGATCGCCACCGCCGGCTTCAGCCCGCTTGCCACCTGCGTGGCCTTCGCCATGTTGCAGGCGAACAACGTCGCCGCCGGCGGCATCCGCTTCGTGGCCCAGGGGTTGCTGGCCCAACTGGCGGGTGTGGCAGCGGGCGTCCTGGTGTTCGGCTTCACCTTTCACAGCCCCATCACCCTGCAGCACCTGCTGCTGTGCCTGCCGATGCTGCTGCTGCAGCCCCTGGTGATCGGCGCCACCCTCTATGACCTGGCCCAGAGCGTGGCGCGCAGCCGCAAGGCGCTGCGCACCCTGAGCCAGACCGACAGCCTCACCGGCCTCTACAACCGCCGCCATTGGACCGAGCAGGCCCAGCAGGAATTCCTCCGCTGCCAACGGGGTGGCCAGCCCGCCTGCCTGGCGCTGGTGGACCTGGATCACTTCAAGGCCGTCAACGACACCCGTGGCCACCTGGCCGGCGACGAACTGCTGGAGCGCCTTGGGCGCGACCTGCGTGAGACCCTGCGGGACACCGACCTGTGCGGGCGCTATGGCGGCGACGAATTCTGTGTGCTGCTGCCGATGACCCAGGAGGAGGGCGCCCGGGTGCTGCTGGAGCGCCTGCGCGAGAAGATCGCCCGCGAAGAAGGCGATGTGGGGCTGAGCGTCGGCCTGGCCGTCTTCGACGGGCGCATGGCCTCGGTGGAGGACTGGATCTGCGCAGCGGACCAGGCCCTCTACCTGGCCAAGTCCCAGGGGCGCAACCGGGTGGTGATGCTGGAGCGCACCGGGTGACGCCAGAACGGCGCCGGGGGTTCAACTCCGACGCCGCAGCGGGTAAGGTGCGCGGCTGACCAGTCGGCATATGGAGCGCCACGATGAGCCTTCACGGTACCTACGATCCGCAGAACATCTTTGCCCAGATCATCCGGGGCGATGCCCCGTGCTACAGGCTCTACGAGGACGACGACGTGCTCGCCTTCCTCGACCTGTTCCCGCAGTCCTACGGCCATGCCCTGGTGATCCCCAAGCGTTCGGCGGCGCGCAACCTGCTGGACGTGGACCCGGAGGCGCTGGCGAAGGTCATGGCGGTGGTGCAGCGTCTGTCCCGCGTCATCACCGAGGAGCTGAAGCCGGCTGGTGTCCAGGTGGCCCAGTTCAACGGCGCCCCGGCCGGGCAGACCGTGTTTCACCTGCACTTCCACATCATTCCCCGTTACGAGGGTGAAGGCCTCGGCATCCACGCCAGCCAGAAGGCCGACCCCGCCGAGCTGGAAGCCCTCCAGGCGCGCATCAGCCGCCACCTGTAAGGCCTGTTGCCCTCGCGCTGCGAGGGCATCCTGGCCGAAATTCCATGCATTTTGGCCACATGAACGCCGACCTTGAGGCGTCTCGCTGTGTCTTCCGCGTGCCATCGAGCTTCTACGCAGAAGGGATGGATTGTAAGTCTCTTCTGGCTGCTTTTTGCCTGTTTTCCTACGACTGATAGCCCTCCCGCAGGATTGCACCGGTGGTCTGCCGTGGCGTTCCGGCAGGCGCCAGAAAGGCCCGTGCTGTGGCAAACTTCGCCGCCAGCGAGCGCCTTGCCCCGTTATCCTGAGCGGGCTGTGCCCGGTCCGGGGCACGGATGACTTGCCAACCCGTTCCACCCACCATCCCGCTGCCCGGAGATGGCCCAATTCAAGACGCCGGGCGCGCCCTGTCGGCCGGCGAACCAACTGCCCAACCGGCTGTGTCCGTCACAGCCCCGCAACGAGAGGATCGACCGTGCACAACGTCGTGATCAGTGGCACCGGCCTTTACACCCCGTCCAACAGCATCTCCAACGAAGAACTCGTGGCCTCCTTCAACGCCTACGTGCAGGCCTTCAACGCCGAGAACGCCGCTGCCATCGAGCGTGGCGAGGTGGAAGCCCTGGCCGAATCCAGCGTGGCGTTCATCGAGAAGGCCTCGGGCATCAAGAGCCGCTTCGTGGTGGACAAGGCCGGCATCCTCGATCCGCAGCGCATGGTGCCGCGCATCCCCGAGCGCTCCAATGACGAGTGGGGCATCCTCTGCGAGATGGCCGTGGGCGCTGCCCGCGAGGCCCTGGAGCGTGCCGGCCGTACCGCTGCCGACATCGACGGCGTGATCGTCGCCTGCTCCAACCTGCAGCGCGCCTACCCGGCAGTGGCCATCGAGGTCCAGGCCGCCCTGGGCATCCAGGGTTACGGCTATGACATGAACGTCGCCTGTTCCTCCGCCACTTTCGGCATCCAGGCGGCCGTGACCGCGATCCAGACCGGCCAGGCCCGCGCCATCCTCATGGTCAACCCGGAAATCTGCACCGGGCACCTGAACTTCCGTGACCGCGACAGCCACTTCATCTTCGGTGACGCTGCCACCGCGGTGATCCTGGAGCGTGCCGACAAGGCCACCTCCAAGCACCAGTTCGAAGTCGTCAGCACCAAGCTGCTGACCCAGTTCTCCAACAACATCCGCAACAACTTCGGCTTCCTCAACCGCGCGGCGGAAGAGGGTATCGGCGCCCGCGACAAGCTGTTCGTGCAGGAAGGCCGCAAGGTGTTCAAGGACGTCTGCCCGATGGTGGCTGAGCTGATTGCCGCGCACCTGCAGGAGAACGACATCGACGTGGCCCGGGTGAAGCGCTTCTGGCTGCATCAGGCCAACCTGAACATGAACCTGCTGATCGCCCGCAAGCTGCTGGGCCGTGATGCCGAGCCCCAGGAAGCGCCGGTGATCCTCGACACCTACGCCAACACCAGCTCCGCCGGTTCGGTCATCGCCTTCCACAAGCACCAGGACGACCTGCCCAGCGGCAGCCTCGGCGTGCTCAGCTCCTTCGGTGCCGGTTACTCCATCGGCAGCGTGATTCTGCGCAAGCGCTGATGCCCCTCCCTGCGGACGCCGAGCTGCTCCCCCGCCTGCGTGCGGGGGAGCCTTCGGCGTTCCGTCAGCTCATCGCCGCCCACCAGAGCGCGATGCGCGCGGTGGCCTACGCCATCGCCGGCCCCCGCCATGTCGAAGAAGTGGTCCAGGATGCCTGGTTGGCCGCCGTGCGTGCGCTCGACGGTTTCGAGGGCCGCTCCAGCCTCAAGACCTGGCTGCTCACCATCGCCGCCAACACCGCCCGCACCCGCGCCAGCCAGGCCCGGCGGGAAGTGCTGCTGGACGACCTGCCGGCCCCCCACGGCAGCCTCGATGACGCCCGCTTCACCGCCGACGGCCATTGGCTGCGCCCGACCAGTGCCTGGCATGAGGATTCGCCGGAAGCCCTGCTGCAGGCCGACGAGCTGCGCCAGTGCCTGGAGAAGACCCTGCTGAGCCTGTCCGACCTGCAGCGCAGCGTGCTGTTGCTGCACGAGCGCGAAGGGCTGGCACCGGAGGCCATCTGTAATCTTCTGGAGGTTTCACTCTCCAATATGCGGGTGCTGTTGCATCGCGCTCGCCTGAAGGTCTTCGCCACCCTGGAGCACTACGAGGAAACGGGCCAATGCTGAACTGCCGAACGCTGGTGGCCTGCTCCAGCGACTACCTCGATGGTCGACTCGGGTTGCTGGCGCGCCTCGACGCACGCCGCCACCTGTTGTTCTGCGCCGATTGCCGGCGTTTCATCCGCCAACTGGCACTGACCCGTGATGTGGTAAGGCATTGGCCGGATGCCTCACCGGGTGAAATAGACGCCTTGGCCCAGCGCCTGGCTGACGAGCGTCGTCCCCGGAGCTGACGCACCTTCGCCATCGTTCCGTCATGTTTCCCGCATGAACCTTTTGCGGGCGCCTTTCCTGGTAGCCGTGTAACCCGCATGGTGACTGGCGTTGAGTCATATTTCCCATCGGACTTAAAAAGTTCCGGTGTCATAAAACATTTATCTAAAAGCAACTGAGCTGAAATAACCCCCCGCCAACATTCCCCACCAGCACGAACGAGCCCTTGGGCTCGGGTGTTTTTCCAGCACTAAGACCAATTAGGGGAATCTTCGATGATCCGTAAGCACCTCGCCGGTATTGCCGCCAGCGCCCTCGCCCTGGCCATTTCCGCCCAGGCCTTCGCAGGTACCGTGACCACCGACGGCACCGACATCGTTATCAAGACCAAGGGCGGCCTGGAAGTCGGCACCACCGACAAGGCGTTCAGCTTCAAGATCGGTGGTCGCCTGCAGGCTGACTACAGCAGCTTCGACGGCATCTACACCAAGAACGGTGACACCGCTGACGCGGCCTACTTCCGTCGCGCCCTCCTGGAGATCGGCGGTGTGGCTTACACCGACTGGGCCTACCAGATCAACTACGACTTCTCCCACAACGCCGGCAGCTCCGACGATGGCTACTTCGACGAAGCTTCCATCGCCTACACCGGTTTCAAACCGGTGGTGATCAAGCTCGGTCGTTTCGACCCCGAGTTCGGCCTGGAAAAAGCCACCAGCTCCAAGTGGGTGACCGCTCAGGAGCGTAACGCCTTCTACGACATCATCGATTGGGCCAACGGCCACCAGAACGGCATGGGCGCTCAGGTGTCGACCACCATCAGCAACTATGCCTACCTGTCCGGCGGTGTGTTCTCCAAGGACAGCAACGACACCGACGGCAAGGCCAACAAGCAGGTCAACCTGCGCGGCGTCTTCGCCCCGATGGCTGAAGCCGGCAACGTCCTGCACTTTGGTGCGAACTTCGCCCGCCGCGACGTCTCCGACTCCACCGTCGACTCCCGTTTCCGCAGCCGCCTGGGCATGCGTGGCGTGGAAACCCTGGGTGGCAACGATGCCGGCACCAATGGCAACCGCGTGGTCTTCGGTGGCGCCAACTCCCGTCCTGCCGGCTCTTACGACGACGACACCGCCTGGGGCCTGGAAGCGGCCTGGGCCACCGGCCCGTTCTCCCTGCAGGGTGAATACATGAAGCGCAAGATGAAGGCCGACTCCGCGTCCTTCCAGGACATCGAGGCCAATGGCTTCTACGTCCAGGCGGCCTACACACTGACCGGTGAAGCGCGCGACTACAAACTCGGCAAGTTCGACAAGATCAAGCCGAGCAACAAGCAGATCGGTGCCTGGGAACTGTTCTACCGCTACGACAGCGTCAGCGTGGACGACAACAACGTGACCACTGCTACCGCCACTCGCGAAGTCGGTGACGCCAAGGCCAAGGTGCACAACCTGGGCGTGAACTGGTACGCCAACGAAGCCGTGAAGATCAGCGGTACCTATGTCCGTGCTGCTACCGACAAGATCACCAACAGCGTGGGCGACGACGACGGCGACGGCTTCGTCATCCGCGCGCAGTACGTGTTCTAAGCAACTCCGTTCATCCGCTCCTTCTTGGGCCCCGCTTCGGCGGGGCTTTTTTATGGCGCGGATTTTTGCGTGCGCGACATCTTGTGGAAGCGGTTTCAGCCGCGATGCGTTTCCCGCCCTGCACCCAGGCCAGCGGCAATTCCTCCACGGCGGGCTTTTCTTCGCCTGCGCCCCGCGCCAGACTGCTCGCCATGCCCATCCAGACCCTCACCCGACTCTCCGACCTGGCGCCCGAGCGCTGGGACGCCCTGCTGCCCGATGACCAGCCCTTCCTGCGCCATGCCTTCCTCTCGACCCTGGAGGACAGCGGCAGCGTGGGCGGGCAATCCGGCTGGTACCCGGCGCACCGGCTGCTGCTCGACGACCAGGGACACCTGCGCGCGGCGATGCCGGCCTATGTGAAGGTGCATTCCTACGGTGAGTACGTGTTCGATTGGTCCTGGGCCGATGCCTGCCAGCGTGCCGGGATCGGCTACTACCCCAAGCTGCTGGGGGCCGTGCCGTTCTCCCCGGTGGGCGGCGCGCGCCTGCTGGCGGTGGACGCCAGCGCGGCGTCGGCATTGCTGGAGGGGGTGACCGAAGCCCTCGACGCGGAGGACCTGTCGAGCCTGCATGTGAACTTCACCGATGCCTTTGCCGACGCGGTGCTGCGCGGGCGCGAGCACTGGCTGGAGCGCTTGGGCTGCCAGTACCACTGGCACAACCGGGGCTACCGGGACTTTCAGGACTTTCTCGACGCCTTCGCCTCGCGCAAGCGCAAGCAGGTGCGCAAGGAGCGCGAGCAGGTGGCGGGGCAGGGGATCGATTTCCAGTGGCGCGAGGGGCACGAACTGCTGGAGGCGGACTGGGACTTCGTCTACGCCTGCTACGCCAACACCTATGCGGTGCGCGGGCAGACGCCCTACCTGACGCGCGCCTTCTTCAGCCTGCTGGCCGAGCGCATGCCCCAGGCCATCCGCGTGGTGTTCGCGATGCAGGGCAGCCGGCCGGTGGCCATGGCGTTCTCGCTGGTGGATGGCAGCACCCTGTACGGGCGTTACTGGGGCTGCCTGGCGGAGTTCGACCGCCTGCATTTCGAGACCTGTTTCTACCAGGGCATCGAGTGGGCGATCCGTGCCGGGCTGTCGCGTTTCGACGCCGGCGCCCAGGGCGAACACAAGCTGATCCGGGGTTTCGAGCCGGTCGTGACCCGCTCCTGGCACCTGCTGCGCCACCCCGGCTTGCGCGCGGCAGTGGCGGACTTCCTGGCCCAGGAACGCCCCGCGATCCTCCGTTATGCCGAGGACGCGCGGGGCATGCTGCCCTATCGCCAGGGTTGAGCCTCAGCCGTTGCTGAGGGTGCTGCCGCCCCATTCCAGGTAGCGCATCTTGTGCACCGTGCCCTGGCTGTCCTCGTACACCATCACCACCGGCACCCCGGAGGGTGGATCGCGTTTCATCGATCCACCGTTGCGGTGTGGCCGATGTGCCGGGCGGCCTCAGACCGTTGCATTGATCGTCGCGATGCGTTTCGTGGCCTCAGCGCATCCCACGGGCCGTGCCTGTGGCCGTTGCGGTGTGGCCGATGTGCCGGGCGGGCTCCTCAAGACCGTTGCATTGATCGTCGCGATGCGCTTCGTGGCCTCAGTGCATCCTACGGGTTGTGCCTGTGGCCGTAGGATGGGCTGAGCTGTGCGAAGCCCATGGTGTTCGGAGGGCGAATCTCCAGTCAGTCGACGCCGACGAAGCCGCCGGTCTGGTGGCGCCACAGGCGGGCATAGAGACCGCCCTGGGCGAGCAGTTCGGCGTGGCTGCCGCTTTCCACCACGCGGCCCTGGTCGAGGACCACCAAGCGGTCCATGCGGGCGATGGTGGAGAGGCGGTGGGCGATGGCGATCACGGTCTTGCCCTGCATCAGGCTCTCCAGGCTTTCCTGGATGGCCGCTTCCACTTCCGAATCCAGTGCCGAGGTGGCCTCGTCGAGGATCAGCAGCGGTGCGTCCTTGAGCAGCACGCGGGCGATGGCGATGCGCTGGCGCTGGCCGCCGGAGAGCTTCACGCCGCGCTCGCCGACATGGGCGTCCAGGCCGTGGCGGCCTTCGGCGTCGCTGAGCTGGGGGATGAAGCCGTCGGCGCGGGCCTTGCTCACCGCGTCCCAGAGCGCCGCATCGTCGGCGTCCGGGCGGCCGTAGAGCAGGTTCTCGCGGATGGAACGGTGCAGCAGCGAGGTGTCCTGGGTGACCATGCCGATCTGCGCGCGCAGGCTGTCCTGGGTCACCTGGGCGATGTCCTGGCCATCGATGAGGATGCGCCCGCCTTCCAGGTCGTAGAGGCGCAGCAGCAGGTTCACCAGGGTCGACTTGCCGGCGCCGGAAGGGCCTACCAGGCCGATCTTCTCGCCGGGGCGTACATGCAGGTCCAGGTGCTCGATCACCCCGCTGCCCTTGCCGTAGTGGAAGTGCACCGCCTCGAAGCGCACCTCGCCACGCTGCACCTGCAGGGGCCGGGCCTCGGGGGCGTCCACCACCTGGCGCGGCACGGCGATGGTCTGGATGCCGTCCTGCACCTGGCCGATGTTGTCGAAGATGCCGTTGACCACCCACATGATCCAGCCGGACATGTTGATGATGCGGATCACCAGCCCGGTGGCCAGGGCGATGGCGCCGGCACTGATCAGGCCCTGGTTCCACAGCCACAGGGCGAGGCCGCAGGTGCTGACCACCAGGGCGCCGCCGAGCAGGGTGACGACGGTGTCCATGATGGTGACCACCCGCGCGGCCAGCTGGCTGCGCCAGGTCTGCTCGTCCAGCGCTTCGCGGGCGTAGCCCTCTTCGTCATGGGTGTGGGCGAACAGCTTGAGGGTGGTGATGTTGGTGTAGCCATCGACGATGCGCCCCATCAGCCGCGAGCGGGCATCGGAGGACTCCACCGAGCGCTGCTTGACCCGGGGCACGAACCAGGCGATGGCGATGACGTAGGCGATGATCCAGGCCACCAGCGGCAGCATCAGCCGCCAGTCGGCCTCGGCGAACAGCACCAGGGAGCTGACGGCGTAGATCAGCACGTGCCAGAGGGCATCCACCGCCTGCACGGCGGAGTCCCGCAGGGAGTTGCCGGTCTGCATGATGCGCTGGGCGATGCGGCCGGCGAAGTCGTTCTGGAAGAAGCCGAGGCTCTGTTTGAGCACGTAGCGGTGGTTCTGCCAGCGGATCAGGTTGGTCAGGCTGGGGTTGATGCTCTGGTGCACCAGCAGGTCGTGCAGGGCGTTGAACAGCGGGCGCAGCAGCAGGGTCACCACCGCCATCCACAGCAGCTCGTGGCCGTGGGCGCTGAACAGTTCGCCGGCCGGGGTGGACTGCGCCAGGTCGACGATGCGCCCGAGGAAGCTGAACATCGCCACTTCGATCAGCGCCACGATCAGCCCCACCACCAGCAGGGCGGCGAATACTGGCCAGACCTGGCGCAGGTAGTGCAGGTAGAAGCGCAGCACGCTGCGTGGCGGGGTGTCGTCAGGGGCCGGTCGGAAGACGTCGATCAGGCGTTCGAAGCGGCGGAACATGCTGGAACCTCAATGAGAAACGGGGCCGGCTCCAGGGAGCCGGCCCCGTGTGCAGCGGCCCGCCGAGGCGGGCCGCAAGGGGTCAGGAGCGCTTGGCGGAGAGGATCACCACCGGCTGCACAGGCACGTCCTGGTGCATGCCACGGCGACCGGTGGGGACGTTGGCGATCTGGTCGACGACGTCCATGCCGCGCACCACCTTGCCGAACACCGCGTAGCCGAAGCCACGGGCACCGTGGTCCAGCGCGGCGTTGTCGCGGTGGTTGATGAAGAACTGGCTGGTGGCCGAGTCGGTGGCCTGGGTGCGGGCCATGGCGATGGTGCCGCGCACGTTGTGCAGGCCGTTGTCGGCTTCGTTCTTGATCGGCGGGTTGGTGGACTTGTTCTGCATGTCGGCGGTCATGCCGCCACCCTGGATCATGAAGCCGGGGATGACCCGGTGGAACACGGTGCCGTTGTAGAAGCCCGCGTCCACGTAGGCGAGGAAGTTCTTCACGGTGATCGGCGCCTTGGCCTCGTCCAGCTCCAGCTCGATCTCCCCGGCGGAAGTGTTGAGGGTGACGTGGGGGTTGCCGGCAGCCAGCAGGTGGGAGGCGAACAGCAGGGTGCAGGCCGCGAGGGCGAGTTTCTTCAGCATGTGGGGCGTTCCTTGTTGTGCTCGACCTGGTTGAGGAAGTCGAGGAGGGTGGTGTTGAAGCGTTGCGGTTGATCCAGCGGGGTGGCATGGCGGGATTGCTCGATCACCACCAGACGGGCATCGGGCAATTCGCGGACGTAGGCCTCCTTTTGTGCCACCGGGGTGTAGTCCCGGTCGGCCGTCACCACCAGCGTAGGACAGGTGATGCGGGCCAGGCGTTCCCGCACGCCCCAGCCGATGATGGCGTCGAGGGCGGCGAGGTAGGCGCGCTTGTCGTTGCGCGGCCAGCGTTCTTCCACCTTGGCGCGCAGCTCGGCCTGCTCCGGCAGCGGGAACAGCAGGCGGCCCAGGGCCTTGGCGATGGTGTCCAGCCCCAGCAGGCGCGAGAGGGTCCAGCGCTTGGCCACCTCCAGGTAGTCGCGCGGGCTGCGGGGTTTCACTTCCGGTGCGCTGTTGACGATGGTCAGGCTGCGCAGCAGCTCGGGGCGGTCGACGCCGAGCTGGAAGCCGATCATCCCGCCCATGCTGATGCCCACCAGGTGCACCGGGGCCAGGCCCAGGTGCTCGATCAGCGCGGCGGCGTCGGCGGCGAAGCCGGCGATGCTGTAGCGTTCGCGGGGCTTGTCCGACTGGCCGTGGCCGCGCACGTCCATCAGCACCACCTGGTGGCGGGCGCTGAGGGCGGGGAGCTGGTACTCCCAATCCAGGGTGCTGGAGCCGAGGCCGTGCACCAGCAGCACCGGGGTGCCCTGGCCGTGGATTTCGTAGTGCAGGCGACAGCCGTGATGGTCGAACCAGGGCATGGCGGGCTCCTCAGGCGCTGGGCATCGGTGCGGCGAAGGGGGCGTTCAGGGGCGTCGAGTCGAAGGTCTTGATCAGCTCGACGAGGATCTGCGAGGCCGGTCCCAGGGCCTTCTCCTTGCTCGCATAGAGGAAGAAGTTCGGGTGCCGGGTGGCGCCCTGGTCCAGCGGCAACGGCTTGAGCAGGCCGTCGGCCAGCTCCCGTTCGATGATGTGGCGCGGCAGCCAGGCGAAGCCCAGGCCGTTGCTGACGAAGTTGGCGGCGGTGGGCAGGCTGCCTACCGTCCAGCGCTGTTCGGCGCCCAGCCAGCCGACGTCGCGGGGCTGGGTGCGGCCGGAGTCGCGGATCACCACCTGCAGCTGGCTTTCCAGGTCCTGGAAGCTGAGGGTGCGGTTGAGCCGGTGCAGCGGGTGGTCGGGGTGGGCCACGGCGACGAATTCCACATTGCACAGTTCGGTGCCCAGGTAGCCGGCCACGGTGAGGCTGGTGATGGCCAGGTCGGCGGTGCCTTCCAGCAGCACCTCCTCCACGCCGGACAGCACCTCTTCGCGCAGGCGCACCCGGCAGCCGCGGCTCTGCGGCATGAACGCGGCCAGTGCACGCAGCAGGCGAGCGGTGGGGTAGGCGGCATCCACCACCAGGCGCACCTCGGCCTCCCAGCCCTGCTCCATGTGGTGGGCCAGTTCTTCCAGCTGGCTGGCGGCCTTGACCAGGTGGCGGGAGCGACGCAACAGCACCTCGCCGGCTTCGGTGAGCACCGCCTTGCGCCCGTCGATGCGCAGCAGTGGCACGCCGAGCTGCTCCTGCATGCGTGCGATGGTGTAGCTCACCGAGGACTGGGAGCGGTGGGTGGCCTCCGCTGCCTGGGCGAAGCCGCCGTGGTCCACCACGGCCTGCAGGGTTCTCCATTGGTCCAGGGTGACCCGGGGCGCTTTCATGGCTGGCTCCTCACGTTGACCGGCGCCGATGACCTGGATCGGCGCTCTCCTGTAATCTGGCGGCCCACCGCAGCGGAGACCCCCGATGAAAACAACAATGCTCTGTACCCTGCTGGCCGTCCTGCCCGGCGTCGCCCTGGCCTACCCCATCGAGGTGGAGAAGCAGTACAACGGTGCCGAGATTTCCTACCAGACCAATGACATCGACCACAACATGGGCGCCATCACGGTCTACAACCTGGGCGGGACCCGCGCCGAGTGCACCGCGCGCTTCGTCAACGGGCCGGAAACTCCACGGGTACGCCGCTCGGTGATCGCACCGGGGGAGAGCGTCTCGCTGACCGCCAAGTTCAACCGCAGCATCATCCGCCTGCGCGTCGGGCTGACCTGCAAGCCGGTTTGATTGCGCCGCCTCCTGGTCGATCAGGAGGCCTTTATAAATTAAAAACCTCGATATTTAGTAGCGGATTTTTTCGCTTTTTTATCGAATTGTGTCCTCCTAAGCTGCGCTCCATCGAATCGCAACCATTCTTGATGGAGCAGCCAGCATGTCCCGTGTCCTCATCGTCGAAAGCAGCGCCCGCCAACAGGGTTCCATCTCCCGCCAACTGACCGCCGAATTCATCGCCCGATGGAAGACCGCCCACCCGGCCGACGAGGTAGTGGTGCGCGACCTGGCCCAGGAAACCGTGCCGCACCTGGACAGCGACCTGCTGGGCGGCTGGATGAAGCCGGCTGACCAGCAGAACGACGCCGAGCGCGCAGCCCTGACCCGCTCCAACCGACTCACCGACGAGCTGCTGGCAGCCGATGTGCTGGTGCTGGCAGCGCCGATGTACAACTTCGGCATCCCCAGCACCCTCAAGGCCTGGTTGGACCATGTGCTGCGCGCCGGGGTGACCTTCAAGTACACCGAGACCGGCCCCCAGGGCCTGCTCAACGGCAAGCGCGCCTTCGTCCTCACCGCCCGTGGCGGCGTGTACGCCGGCGGCCCGCTGGATCACCAGGAGCCCTACCTGCGTCAGGCGCTGGCGTTCATCGGCATCCATGACGTCACCTTCATCCATGCCGAGGGCCTGAACATGGGCGCTGAGTTCCAGGAGAAGGGCATCGCCCAGGCCCGTGCGCAACTGGTCAAGGTTGCCTGACCGGCTTCACCCGATTGCTCCGTGCGTAGTCCCGACGCACACACTCCGCCCGGCCCATGGCCGGGCTTTTTTATGAACGCTCGCTTCCCGTTGGAGTGCGCTCTGCTCGCGAGGTCGGTGAGGTGAGAGTCGGTGGCCGTAGGGTGGGCTTCAGCCCACCGCTCTGCTTCGGCCGACTCGGTTCCCGGTTGGTTTCCCAAGCGGGCGCCTGGCAGGCAGGTGCCGCTTTCAGGCTCGTCGATGCCGGGTTGGTCCCAGCGGGTCCGCACGTGCGTGGGTAAGCTTCCTCTGTTGCTGATGAGCGGGTATTTTCGCCGGCTGCAATCAGAGGCCTGCCATGTCTTCTTCGTTCTTCTACCCAGCCGCCACGGTGTGCCGGTGAGGTTGTCCGGGCGCGGTGTCGCCCTGTCCCTGGTGGCGTCGGTGCTGTTTGCGCTGATGCCCGGCTACGTGCACGAACTGGCGCCGCTGGATGGTGTGCAGGTGTTCGCCCAGCGCGTGCTCTGGTCGATTCCGGCGGTGCTGCTGTTGGTGGCCTTGAGCCGGCAGTGGGCGACCCTCGGCGGTGTGCTCGGTAGGCTGCGGCGCGAGCCGCTGTTGCTGGCGGCGCTGCCGCTGGCGGCGGTGTTGATCGGCCTGCAGTGGGGGCTGTTTCTCTGGGCGCCGCTGCAGGGGCGGATGCTGGAGGTGTCGCTGGGCTACTTCCTGCTGCCGCTGGTGATGGTGGTGTGTGGCCGGCTGTTCTACAACGAGCGTCTGCGCCCACTGCAACTGCTGGCGGTGATCTGTGCGCTGACCGGGGTGATCCACGAGTTGTGGATGACCCGCGCCTTCTCCTGGCTGACGCTGGTCACGGCGTTGGGCTACCCGCCGTATTTCATGCTGCGCCGCTGGATGCGCCTGGATGCGCTGTCCGGTTTCATCCTCGAAATGCTGGTGCTGGCACCCCTGGCGGCGTGGCTGATCATCGCCCACGGCCCCGAGGGCGCGTTCGCCCAGTCACCGGCGCTGTGGTGGCTGATTCCCGGGCTGGGCGTGCTGGGTACCCTGGCCTTCGCGGCGATGATGGCTGCCAGCCGGCTGCTACCGCTGGGGCTGTTCGGCATCCTCAGCTACGTGGAGCCGGTGCTGCTGTTCGCGGTGGCGGTGCTGTTCCTCGGCGAGGCATTCGACCCGGCGCAGTTGTGGACCTACCTGCCCATCTGGCTGGCGGTGCTGCTGATCGGCTGGGACAGCGCCCAGCTGCTGCGGCGCCAGGCGCGCCAACTGGGCGTGTGAGGGGCGGCCTTCAGGCGAAGGCGGGGTGAGCGGCCAGGGCCGGCAGGACCTGTTCCCGTAGCAGCGGTGCCAGGGTGTCCGGCAGCGGTTGGCCGGGCGCCAGCCAGGCCAGTTCCTCCAGTTCGGCGGCGGGCGCCACTGGCTGCTCCAGGCGCGCGACGAAGACCTGGGCCTCGACCCAGGTGTCCGGCTCGTTGGCGGCTGCCGCTCGGAATGACCCCAGCGGGCTCAGGGCATCGGCCGGCAGGCTCAGTTCCAGCTCTTCCTGCAGTTCACGGCGCAGCGCCTCGTGCGCGCTCTCGCCGGGCTCGCGCTTGCCGCCGGGTAGCATGAAGGCCCGGGTGTTGCGTTTGCGCACCAGCAGCAGGCGGTTATCGGGGTCGATCAGGCAGGCGGCGGCGATGTCGAGGGTGGTCATGGGGCTGAGGCCTCCGGTAGCAGTCGGTCATGCAGTTGCGCCACGCCGGTGGCGAAGCTGCGTTGTTCGTGCAGGTTCAGGCGCCGTTCGAGGCCGGTGGCGAACATCGGGATGCCCGCACCGAGCAGGTGCGGGATCACGCTGACGATCAGCTCGTCCAGCAG
Organism: Pseudomonas sp. 1D4; assembly: GCF_001728925.1. Classification (NCBI taxonomy): domain Bacteria; kingdom Pseudomonadati; phylum Pseudomonadota; class Gammaproteobacteria; order Pseudomonadales; family Pseudomonadaceae; genus Pseudomonas; species Pseudomonas sp. 1D4. The sequence continues at coordinate 36,745 of NZ_LXJQ01000024.1, read as the reverse complement.
GCCGGCGGCGTGGCAGGTGCCCGCGAGGGCTCCGCCCACCAGCCAGACCCGCTTGCAGCCGGCTTCGGCCAGCTCCGCCTGGGCCTCCTGGGGCGTGCTGTGGCGGATCTTCACCTGGGGGCCGGCGGGTTGCAGGTCGGCGCGGGTGAGCACGGTACAGGGCTTGCCGGGGTAGGGCCAGTCGCCGCCCATCGCCAGCACGGCCTCGTAGGTCCCCCTGCCCATCAGCAGGCCGTCGATGCTCTCGTAGAAGGCGTGGTAGCCGTGATCGTCGCTGGAGCGCTCGATGGATTCGAGCCAGTCCACCCGGCCGTCGGGGCGGGCGATGGAGCCGTCGAGGCTGGTGGCGACGTAATGGATCAGCGGAGCAGTCATGGGGGCTTTCCGCAGAGGGAATCAGGGGCGTCAGGGTTTGGAGTGGGCCGGTCGGGCGCGAGTTCAGGCGTGCACAGGGGCCGGCGAAGGGATCGCGGGCGTTCGGGCGCGACACAAGGTAACCTACGCAGCTGTTTTCCAGGCTTCCGATCGAGGTGGTACCCGTGTTCTCCCAATTCGCCCTGCACGAACGTCTGCTCAAGGCTGTCGCCGAACTGAAATTCGTCGAACCGACGCCCGTGCAGCAGGCGGCGATTCCCCCGGCGCTGGAAGGGCGCGACCTGCGCGTCACCGCGCGCACCGGCAGCGGCAAGACGGCGGCCTTCGTGCTGCCCCTGCTGAACCGCCTGATCGGCGAAGCCAAGCCCCGCGAGCGCATCCGTTCGCTGATCCTGCTGCCGACCCGGGAGCTGGCCCAGCAGACCTTGAAGGAAGTGGAGCGCTTCTCGCAGTTCACCTTCATCAAGTCCGGCCTGGTCACCGGTGGCGAGGACTTCAAGGTCCAGGCCGCCATGCTGCGCAAGCTGCCGGACGTGCTGGTGAGCACCCCCGGCCGTCTGATCGAGCACCTCAACTCCGGCACCGTGAGCCTGAAGGAGGTGGAGGTGCTGGTGCTGGACGAGGCCGACCGCATGCTGGACATGGGCTTCGCCGAGGACATGCAGCGCATCACCGCCGAATGCGCCAACCGCCAGCAGACCCTGCTGTTCTCTGCCACCACCGGCGGCGCGGCCCTGCGCGAGGTGTCCGCCCAGGTCCTGAAGGACCCGCTGCACCTGCGCCTGAACGGTATCGAGCAGCTCAACGAGTCGACCCGGCAGCAAGTCATCACCGCCGACGACGTGGACCACAAGGAAGCCCTGGCGCGCTGGCTGCTGGCCAACGAGACCTACCAGAAGGCCATCGTCTTCACCAACACCCGTGCCCAGGCCGACCGTTTCTACGGCCACCTGGTGGCGGCGGGCTACAAGGCCTTCGTGCTGCACGGCGACAAGGACCAGAAGGACCGCAAGCTGGCCATCGACCGCGTGCGCGAGGGCGGCACCAAGGTGCTGGTGGCCACCGACGTGGCGGCCCGTGGCCTGGACATCGAAGGCATGGACCTGGTGATCAACTTCGACATGCCGCGCTCCGGCGACGAGTACGTGCACCGCGTCGGCCGCACCGGCCGTGCCGGCGGCGAGGGCCTGGCCGTCTCGCTGATCTGCCACAACGACTGGAACCTGATGTCCAGCGTCGAGCGCTACCTCAAGCAGAGCTTCGAGCGCCGTGTGATCAAGGAGCTGAAAGGCACCTACAACGGGCCGAAGAAGGTCAAGGCCTCGGGCAAGGCAGTCGGCACCAAGAAGAAAAAGACCGACAAGAAGAGCACCGGCAAGGCGTCCGCCAAGCCCGCCGCCAAGCGCAAGCCGTCCGGCCCGCGTCGCGAGCAGCCGCAGGTGGTGAGCAGCGACGGCCTGGCACCGCTCAAGCGCCGCAAGCCGGCGGCTGAGTGACCCTCCCTTCGGGCTGGCAACTGCTGGCCCTCGTCTACCTGGTCATGAGCCTGGTCTGCTTCGTCGCCTACTGGTACGACAAGCGCCAGGCCGTGGCCGGTATGCGGCGTATCCCCGAGGCGCGCCTGCACCTCTATGAGCTGTTCGGCGGTTGGCCCGGTGGCCTGCTGGCCCAGCGGCTGATCCGCCACAAGAACCGCAAGCTGGCCTACCAGTTGCGCTTCTGGTTCATCGTCCTGCTGCACCTCGGAGCCTTCGGCGCCTGGGCTTGGTGGCGCTGGCACTGAGGTGGACGCAAGCGCGATGGTGCGTGTCGGTTCCGGTCATGGCGGTGTCATGGACCTCTGCTAGGGTCCAGGGGCCCGGGGCGCCTGATGCGCCTCGCCCACCCCGAGGGAACCTACGCGATGACATTGACCCGGACGCTTCTTGCCGCCGCCCTGTGCCTTGGCCTGGCCGGCCCCGCCGCTGCCGCCACCGAACTCGCCCACTGGCCGGCGCCCGCCGCCAAGCAGTTGGACGCGCTGATCGCCGCCAACGCCAACAAGGGCGCCTACGCGGTGTTCGACATGGACAACACCAGCTACCGCTACGACCTGGAAGAGTCCCTGCTGCCCTTCCTGGAAATGAAGGGCGTGCTGACCCGCGAGAAGCTCGACCCGTCGCTCAAGCTCATCCCGTTCAGGGACGTCAACGGCCACAAGGAAAGCCTCAACAGCTACTACTACCGCCTGTGCGAACTGGATGACATGGTCTGCTACCCCTGGGTGGCCCAGGTGTTCTCCGGCTTCACCCTGCGCGAGCTGAAGGGCTACGTGGACGAGCTGATGGCCTACGGCAAGCCGATCCCCAGCACCTACTACGAGGGGGATGAGGTCAAGACCATCGAGATCAACCCGCCCAAGCCCTTCACCGGGCAGAAGGAGCTGATGAACAAGCTCCAGGAGAACGGCATCGAGGTGTACATCATGACCGCCGCCCTGGAAGAGCTGGTGCGCATGGTCGCCGCCGATCCCAAGTACGGCTACAACGTGAAGCCCGAGAACGTCATCGGCGTCACCACCCTGCTCAAGGACCGCAAGACCGGCGCCCTGACCGCCGCGCGCAAGCAGATCAAGGACGGCCACTACGACGAGAAGGCCAACCTCGACCTGGAAATCACCCCCTACCTGTGGACCCCGGCCACCTGGATGGCGGGCAAGCAGGCGGCCATCCTCACCTACATCGACCAGTGGAAGAAGCCGATCCTGGTGGGCGGTGATACCCCCGAGAGCGATGGCTACATGCTGTTCCACGGTACCGACGTGGAGAAGGGCGGGCTGCGGGTGTGGGTTAACCGCAAGGCCAAGTACATGGACCAGATCACCGCCATGCAGAAGAAGAACGCCGAGTCCCAGGCCAAGCTGGGCCTGCCGGTCACCGCCGACCGCAACTGGGTGGTTGTGACGCCGGAGGAGATCCAGTAACCGGCCGTCTTGCCCCCTGCGCAGCCACAGCGCCAGCGACTATTGTGCGAGGCAGTGACCAGGGGGTGGCATGGGAAAGTGGTTCGTCGGCATCGTGCTGGCAGGGGTGACCCTGCTGGCACAGGGGGAAACCCTGCGGTTCGGTTTCGGCACCGAGAAGCCACCTTATGTTTTCGAAACGGAGCAACGCGGCCTGGAGGTGGAGATCATCGCCGCCGCCGCCCGTGAAGCCGGCTTCGAGCTGGAGTACCACTACCTGCCCATGGAGCGCCTGCACCTGATGCTGGCGCGCGGCGAGCTGGACGGCATCGCCCCCACCAGCGAGCTGAGCCAGGTGCAGGCGTTCTACTACGACGCACCACAACTATGCCATCACGCTCCCCCCTGATTGGCTATCACCGTAGCCGCTCTCATGCTTCGCCGCCCCTCCCTGGCGTCCCTCTCGGACACGCACCCCCATCAACAGCACCGCATGTTGGAGCGTGTGGCCACACGGCCCGAATAGTGCGGATGGTGGAAAGGAATATCTCGCTGGGATAGCGCTCACGGAAATGACCATCGATGGTCATGAAGAACGCCTCGTCATACACCCCCGCCATGGGCAGGACTACACCGACGATGTGCTTGCAGCACCAGATCGGTGCCTCACTGTCGTCCCATACCAGCTCGACGAGCACCGTTTTGCCGATGTAGCCGATAGCCGTGGTTGCATTGAGCTTCAAGGTGCTGTCCTCGTTAGTCGCAGTGCATCGGGGTGTCGCCGTCTCATTGCCTATCCCTGCCTCTGAAATGCTCATAGACTGTGGTTCAACGATGTTTAGAAGGTAAATTATTTACCTTCTGGATAAAATATATACCTTATGAGGTGCAAGGTAAATATTTTACCTTGCATTGGTAAGAACTAATGGGATTAACACAGGATCGAGTTATAGCTTTGGTTCATATGCTGGGGCACCGAGCAGTCGCCGATGCAACAGGCCTCAAGCCGGAAAGGCTCAAAACGATCCGTTACAACAAAGATGCGCAGGTGAGAACGAACGAGCTGGACGCCATTGCAGACGCCTACCAGCAGTACAGCCTTTGGTTGCGGACAGGCGAGATTGACCTGAACCGTGGACAGATCAGCCCGGAATACGTCGAAGAAGAATCAAAATTGGCAGATGAAGACGCGGGCAATAGCTAACAGCAGAAGTGTCCCTTCACCCCACGCGAATACGCCGCGCAACTGGCCGAGGAGCGCCTGGCCAGCGGTCGCGACCCCAGCGGCAACCTGGATGCGCTGAAGATGCGTGCCGCGGACTACTAGGCCCTGCTGCTGGAGATACTCGGCAGCAGCTTGCCGGCGCATCTGCAGGTGCGTAAGCAACTGAGCGAGCGCGGCAGTGCGGCGCTGGGGCCGGAGGTGTTCTACACCCTGGCCGACCAGGCGGCCAGGGCCTGAGTCTCAGTAGTTCGGTGGGGTTCCCCTACGAGATGCAGCGACCGATTTGGTGAGTCGCCTGTCCTGCCTGGACAGTGCTCCGGCGTTCCTTCGATTGTTACCCTTGCGTGACGAGCGCCCCGGCAAGAGGGCGCCCCAGACACGGAGATGCAATGAAACGCCTGCTGCTCGCCCTCTGCGGCCTGATCGCCTGTTCGCCGGCCACCTTGCTGGCCTGGTCCAACCATTCCCTCGGCACCTGGCTGGCCCTGGCCGACCTGCCCGAGCTGCGCCAGGCCGAGCCGGTGCCGGTGGAGCGTCTGGAGGACTTCCTCGCGGCCGAGGCGGTGGCCTTGCAGCAGGTGCTGGACGAGCAGGAGGCGCGCGCCCGCGAGGAGCTGCCGGACTACCCGGCCCGGCCGGACAGCCTGCGCTGGACTGCCGATGGCGGCGGCGACCGGCGTCGCGCGTTCCTCATGGCGCTGCGGGTCAGCCCGGAGATCCGCCTGGCGTATTTCGTCCAGGCGCTGCCGGGGCTGGAGCTGCCGGCGGCCAAGGTGCTGCCGGCCCAGGACGTGCTGGTGTTCCGCAAGCTGAGCCTGTGGAACGAATGGCGCTTCCTGGCGGTGGAGCCGGGGGAGCGGGTCAGCCCCCGTGCGGTTCTCGCCAGCGCGGCGGACGAGCCGGACTATGGGCACGACATCAACCTCTTCTCGGACAACCCCGGCGAGGTCGGCGCACTCTACGGCTTCGGCCCCCAGCCCTTCGGTGACGCGCGCTTCGAATATTCGTCCCAGGCGCCATTCCACATCGGCTACTACCACGAGTCGGCGGTCATCTATCAGGCCGCGCCGTTCCTCGCCCGTACCTACCCGGAGCTGCGCGTGCGCCAGTACATGGCGCTGGCGCGGCTGGCGTTCGAGAGTGGCCACCCGTATTGGGGCTACCGCTTTCTCGGCTGGGCGCTGCACTACGTGCAGGACCTGACCCAGCCCTACCACGCCAAGGCCCTGCCCGGTGAAAACACCGCCACGCTGATGTGGACGGCCGTGCAGGCGGCACTGGGCGATACCTCGGGCAAGGAGGCGGCCATCGAGCGGGTGGCGACCCGCCATACGGAAGTGGAGAAGTACCAGGCCGACTGGCTGCGCCGGCTGCTGCGCGAGGGGCGCAATGACGACCCGCTGCTCAGGGCCTATGCGGACACGTCGGACGACGACCGCTACCCGCCGTTCGGCCCCGGCTACCTGCAGGACGTGGTGGCGCGGGAGTCCTATGAGGCGGCGGACGAATTCGACGAGCGCATCGGTCTGTGGCTGGCCGGTGCCCAGCCGGGGCAGGGTTTCAGTGCCGGCAATCAGCTCAAGCCGGCGGAGACCGATCCGGCGCTGAACGAGGTGCTGGTGAAGCTGATCCGGCATTTCGCCGGGCACACCCGCAACCTGGTGAAGACCACCCTGGACAATCCATGAGCCGGCGGGCCATTGGCCCGCCGCTTCAGAACTTCTCGCCGGGCAGCAGGTAACGCCACTGCCCCGGCTGCAGCCGTGCTGCCGAGACACCGCCCAGGCGCAGGCGCCGCAGGCCCAGCAGTTCCAGGCCGAGGTGCTCACAGATCTGCCGCAGTTGGCCGGGGCGCGGGCTCTTCAGGGCGATGCGCAGGCGGTTCTCGCTCTGCCAACTGACCTTGGCCCGGGGCAGAGGGCGCCCCTTGTGCTCGACCCCGCGAGCCACGCGCGCCAGGTGTTCGGCATCGGCTTCGCCGCGTACGTCGACGGTGTATTCCTCTTCCAGCGGACGCTCGAAACGCAGGGTGACGCCGTGGGCCTGGGTGAAGATCACCAGGCCGCTGGCCCGGGTTTCCAGCGGGGCCATCTGCGTCAGGCGGGAGAAGTGCTTGCGCAAGGTGCGCTCGCCGGCCTGCTCCGCCGCCAGGTTGGCCGGCACCAGCAGGGCGCGGGCGCCTTCCTCGTCCACGCCGGCGGGCTTGTGCAGCAGCAGGGTGACGGGCGGCACCGGCGTCGGCTTGGCGTCGGGATGCAGGTTGATGACTTCGTCGGTCACCCGCGCGTGGGGTTCTTCCACCACCTGGCCGGCGACGCTGACCCAGCCGTTCTCGATGTACAGCTCGGCGTCGCGGCGCGAGCAGGGCAGCAGCTCGGCGAGGCGCTTGGAGAGGCGGATGGGGTCGGTCATGGTGCGGGCTCCTGTGGCGGGGCCCGCATTGTCCCCGGTGCGCGGTCAGCGCACCAGGGTTTCCGGCTCGGCGTCGACCGGGAGCAGTTCGGGCAGGGCCTCGGACTCGGCTTCCGCGCTGCTCTCCAGGTCGCTGTCGGCCGTCTCCGGATGACGGGCGAACAGGTTGAGCACACGGGCGAGGCCCTGGCGCTCAGGGGCGGCGCCTGCCACCTGGCTGGCAGCCTCCGGTGCGGCCGGCGGGTTCGGCAGCGGCTGGGTGACCACCTTGAAGTTGCTGATCTCGATGGTGCCGCGCCCTTCGGCCAGCAGGTGGAAGGAGAACGCCTTGCGCGCCTCGGGGTTGTCGAAGGCGAAGTGCAGGGTCACCGGCTTGCCGCGCTTGAGCAATGGCAGCTCGGGCATGCCCACGGCCACGTCGCGCTCGAACTCCTTGGTCTTGAGCAGCAGGCGGGCGCCCTTGGTGTCCATGGCGTGGACCTTGATGGTCAGCTCCACCTCGGTGCGGGTGTTCTTCGGCAGCTCCAGGTACTGGGCGCCGATCAGGTTGTCGGCCCAGTCGTCCTTCACCTGCTGCTTCAGGCGGATGCGCTCGCGGGTGGCGAACTGGTATTCCTGGCCCACCTGGCCGCCAACCAGAGACTGGTCCAGCAGGGTGCTGCGGGCGGCCACCTGGCGGGCTTCGCGGCCGCTGAAACGGCCGTCGAAACGGGCCTGGTCGGCGATGAAACCTTCACTGCGGTAGCGCCGGCAGACCTGCTGGAAATCGCACTCGACGAAGTGGTCCTTGCCGTCGTGGTAGCGCAGCATGCCGTTGGTGTAGGAGATCATCTCGCGGCCCTGCTCGTAGTCGCGGAACAGCGAGCGGCCGGCCAGGCTCAGCGGTACGCGGTAGCCGAAGTAGTCGAGCACCGAGGCGGTCAGGTCGACGTGGCCGTAGACGCCCCCCTTGATCGGCGGCAGGGCCGCCTGCTCGGGGGCCAGCACCAGGTTGAAGCCCCAGGCGGAGGCCAGGCGCACCTGATCGATGCCGTGGGATTCGTCGGAGGTGATGATGACCAGGGTGTCCTTCAGCACGCCCTGCTTCTCCAAGCCGCTGAGGAAGGCGTCCACGGCATCGTCCAGGTAGGCGATGGCGGCGCGCTTGGCGTCCGGGTAGCGGGCCAGGTAGTCCTCCGGCGCCGAGTAGGGCTGGTGGGTGCCGACGGTGAGCAGGGTGAGCATCCACGGCTTCTTCTGCTTGCGCAGTTGCTGCACGTAGGTCTGCGCCCCCTCGAAGAAGGCCTTGTCGTCCATGCCCCAGGGGAATTCGAGGTAGGGGGTGTTACGGAACCAGTCGCGGCCCTGGGTCTTGTCGAAGCCCATGCGCGGCATGATCTTGTCCTTGGCCATGAAGCGCAGCCCGGCCCCCTGCAGGAAGTGGGTGCTGAAGCCGTGCTGGTGCAGTTGGGCCGGCAGGCAGTCCTGGGCGCGGGTGGGGTTGTTCAGCAGTTCCAGGCCCTTGGGGGTGCCGGAGTCGAGCTTGCTGTAGTCACCGCAGAGCATGGCGTAGAGGCCGCGGATGGTCTGGTGGCTGTGGAGCACGTAGTCCGGCGTGGTCATGGCGCGTTCGGCCCACTGGCTCAGGCGCGGCATGGGCGATTCGGCGTAGTGGCTGTTGATGGCGGCGCGGTTGGCGGCGATGTAGGCCCCCGGGATGCCTTCCAGGGTGATCACCAGGACGTTGCGCGCCTGGCCGGGGCCGGCCAGCAGCGGGGTGCCGTCGAGGTCCAGGCGGGCCAGGCCGGCGATGTCCGGCGGACTCTCCGGCTGATCCCCGGCGAGCCAGTCTTCCACGGCCATCTGGCCGCTGCTGAGGGCGCCGGCGAGCAGCTTGTGGGGCAGGTTGAACTGGCGCCATTGGTCCGCTTCGCTGGGACGCAGGTACTGCAGGGTGGCGTGGCCGGCCAGCAGGGTCAGCGGCACGGCCAGCCAGGCACGACTCGGGCGTTTGGCCGGGCGATGCCAGGCGAGCAGGGCGGCGAGGATGCCGATGGCCAGCGCGCCGGCCAGCCAGGGGTAGGTCAGCCCGCCGCCCTGGGTGGAGTGGCCGACGAATTGCGGGTCCAGCAGGTACTTGAGGTCGCTCGGCTCGGGCATGCGTCCGACTGCGCTCACCAGCTCGGCCGTCCCCAGCATGATCAGCGCCCAGAACAGCATCACCGGCAACGCCACCCAGCGCGGGCGGCCATAGAGCAGCGCCACCAGGAGGCTGCCGAAGGCCAGGTCGGAGCCGTAGCCGAAGCCGAAGCCGAAGCCTTCGCTCCAGCCGAGCAGTGCACGGCCCGCCAGCGGGATGCCAATGAACAGGACGATGAGCAGGATCAGGTGGAGGGGAGCAGACAGCCAGCGGCCGATGGTGCGCACAGGAACTCCTGAGATAGGGCAGCGAGAATCCGAAAATCGGGCAAATGTTTCAATTCGGACACGATTCTGAAACATCATTGTGCTACCGGCCAGTAGACAGCGCCGGCAATGCGGAATTCTCCGCATCAAGGTGTTTCAGCGAGGCGGCGACGGACGGCCTGGCGAAGCCGTCGAGCAGTGTGCGTGGCCCCGTTGCGGTGGGCCCTGTAGAATGCGCGCCCTGTCAATTCGAGGTACGCGAGATGGCCCTGATCGGTCGATTCAACAGCCTGCCGGTGGCCAAGCACACCGATTTCGGTCTCTATCTGGACGGTGGTGCGGAAGGCGAGATCCTCCTGCCCCGGCGTTATGTACCCAAGGACCAGCCCTGCGAAGTGGGTGACTGGCTCAACGTGTTCGTCTACCTCGACAGCGAGGACCGTCTGATCGCCACCACCCAGAAGCCCAAGGTCCAGGTGGGCGGTTTCGCCAGCCTGAAGGTGGTGGAGATCAACCGCATCGGCCTGTTCCTCGACTGGGGCCTGCCGAAGGACCTGCTGCTGCCGCACTCGGAAGAGAAGCGCCCGCTGCAGGTGGGGGATTACTGCGTGGTGTACGTCTACCTCGACCGCTCCCGCCGCATCACCGCCACGGCCCGGCTGGATCGCTACCTGGACACCACCCCGGCCACCTACAGCGTCGGCCAGGAAGTGGACCTGCTGGTGGTGGAGCAGACCGACATGGGCTTCAAGGCCATCATCGAGGACCGCCACTGGGGGCTGATCCACCGCAACGAGGTGTTCAAGTTCCTGCGCAGCGGCATGCGCGAGAAGGGCTACATCCGCGAGATCCGCCCCGACGGCAAGATTGCCCTGAGCCTGCAGCCGCAAGGGCAGGCCGCTTCGTCCGACCTCGCCGAGCGCATCCTCGAGCGGCTGCGCGCCGAAGGTGGCCGCCTGGCATTGAGCGACAAGAGCCCGCCGGAGGTGATCGCCCAGATGTTCAACGTCAGCAAGGGCAACTTCAAGAAGGCCATCGGCGGCCTCTACAAGCGCGGCGAGATCGTCATCCACGAGGACGGCATCGAGCTGGCGCGCCGCTGAATCGCATCGTGCATTTCGCCCGGCCATTTTCTGTTGATCGGGCGAAATGCACGGTAATGCGTCGGACTTATTTTGCCAACGCATTGATTTTATTGAGTTTTCACTTGTCTAAAGGCTGGCACGCTGCCTGCAGGGTTCCCTGTCAGGAAAAATTTTGCCCCTTGGAGAGTGAAACGCTATGGGTCTCGACATCAAGCAGTTGGCCAAGGCCTTTCCCGACTACGCGCTCAGCGCCCAGCGCCGCCCAGACGGTGGCTACGTGGTGGTGCTGGAGAAGGACGACGCCCGCTTCCAGCGCGTGGTACCGGCGCTCAAGCAGCCGGCTCAACTGGAGCTGATCATCGCCACGCTGCGCCGCGATATCGCCCTGGAACTGGGCGAGGTGCCGCCGGTGGAGTCGTTGCGCAACCTGCACAGCACGCCGTTGCCGCGCTACTTCGGCGTCTGATTTCCATATGGCAGAACGCCGGCCCGGGTCGCCCCGGGCCGGCGTTCTCGCGTCTGCACTGGAGGCTGGGGTGGGTCAGGTTTCCACGCCGGCGGGCGGCATCATGGCGTCGCCATCCTTCGGGCGTTCGCCCTCGGCACGGGGTGGTTGCTCGGGCTGTTCTCCGGGCTGTGCCTTGAGCCATTCGCGGGTGGCCTGCTGCGCCTTGTCCACTTCCTTGTTCACCTGGTCCACGGTGTCGCTGATGGCTTCGCGGGCCAGTTCCTCGGCGGCTTCGCGGGTCTTCTCGGCGAGGCGGTCGGCCGACTCCTGAGCCATGTCGCAGCCAGCGAGAGTGAGCAGCAGGGTGCTGCCGAGCAGCAGGGAGGAGAGGCGGGAACGTATGGGCATGGTTGGGCTCCGTGGGACTGGCCGCAGATCGGGCCGTTAACGCTCGGCATGATCGGTCAGTCCGAGCCCGGCGTGAACGCCCCGGGCGCAGGGAAACTGTGAGCGGAGATGACAGGTGAAACGACCCCGGACCCCCAGCGGCGACTCTATGGGGTCCGAGGCCTGAGGCCGCCGGTCATCGGCCTCGTTGTCACTGACCCGTGCCCGTGCTCGATGGTTCCCCGGCGGTCGACGAACTGCTGTTGGGGGATGGGGCAGGGCTCTGCTGGCGCTGGCGGGCTTCGCGCTCGCGTTGCTGGCGCAGTTCCAGCTCCATGCGTTGACGGCGCATTTCGTAGTCGCGGTCGTAGCTGTCCTTCTTCTCGCGCTCGGCGCGCTCGCGCATCTCGTTGACCCGCGCATCGCGGTCGCTGGCGGCGCTGTCGCCGACCACGGTGACGCGAGCACCGCGCTGGGGTGGGGGCGAGCTGGCGGCGGGCGCGGCAGGTGCAGCCGCATGGCTGACAGGGGGCGACACCACCAGGGGCGGCGGAGGCGGTGGCACATCGCTGGGGGGCGGCGCTTCGCGCATTTTCGTCGCCTGGCCTTCAGTGGCGGGGCAGGGCACGGCGGAGTAGCTGACAGCGCCGTCGTTGCCGACGCATTTGTAAACGGCCGCCTGCGCCAGCATGGGCAGCAGGCAGAGGCCGAACAGGGCCGATCTCAAAGTGCATCCCTCACTTCGTCTGAAACGGCCGACAGGCTATCAGCCCTTTTTCCTGACCGATAGGTGCAATCAGGTGCTGTGCGTCACGCGCCGACGCGCCAGGACGTCGCGCAGCAGCTCGGCGCCGGTGACCAGCAGCAGGCCGCCCAGCACCAGCAGGCCGCCGAAGATGAAGGATGAATCCAGCGACTCGCCGAGCATCAGCACGCCGAAAACGACGCCGAACAGCGGGGTCATGAACGACAGCATCGACAGGCGCGAGGCGAGGTAGCGGCGCAGTAGCCAGAACCACCCCAGGTAGCTGATCAGCGCCACCACCACCACCTGGAAGCCGAGGCTGAGCAGGGCGCGCTCGCTAGGGACCAGGCCCAGGCGGCCGGTGGCGGCGGCCACCGCCAGCAGGACCACGCCGGCGACGCCGAGCTGGTAGAAAAGCGTCTTCACCGGGGCGGCTTCCGACAGGCACGAGCCCCGGATAAGCACGGTGGTGGCACCCCAGGCGATGGCGGCGCAGATGCCCAGCGCATCGCCGAACAGGCTGCCTGCGGCATTCCCCGGCTTGCCGAGAAAGGCCAGGGCGATGCCGCCGAAGGCCACCAGCACGCCCAGCCACTGCACCGGCGACAGGCGTTCCTCGGGGAGGATCAGGTGCAGCCCCAGGGCGGCGAAGATCGGCGCCGTGTAGAGAAACACCGCGATGTGGGACGCGCTGGTACGGACCAGCCCTTCGGAGATGAAGAAGAACTCCAGGGTGAACAGCAGGCCGACCCCGAGCCCCGGCAGCAGGGTGCCGTCACCGAAGGCACAACGGCCTTCCCGCCACAGGGTGATGATGCCCAGCACCAGCGCGGCGATGCCGGAGCGGATGGCCAGTTGCAGGACAGGCGCCACATCCTGTTCCACCAGCTTGATGGAGACCTGCTGGAAGCCCCAGACGATGCAGAGCAGCAGCATCAGGCCGCAGGCAAAAGGGTCCAGTGGCAGGCGTGTGGGTCTCATCGATGACTCGCAAGGCAATGGCCGCAGAGGTGGGCCGGAAGGGCGGCAGGATGGCGAGCGGGCGCCTTGCATTCAAACGATGTTTTGTCATCATGCTTTGACTTCAACTCAAAGCACCCCCATGCGCACACCATCCCTTGTCGCCCTGCGCGCCTTCGAGGTTGCCGCCCGCAGCCGCAACTTCACCGAGGCCGCCCATGAGCTGTCGGTCACCCCAGGCGCTGTCAGCCGGCAGATCCGCCTGCTGGAGGAAGAGCTCGGGGTCAGCCTGTTCGACCGTACCCGCAACACCGTCACCCTCAATGACAACGGCCGGCGCCTGGCTGCCACCGTGTCCCAGGCGTTCGCCCTGCTGGCCGAGGGGGCGGCGGCCCTGCGGAGCAGGCCCGAAGGGCCGCTGCAGGTCAGTTGTGCGCCCTCCATCGCCTCCCATTGGTTGATGCGCCGGCTCAACCAGTTCTCCGGCACCCACCCGGACATCGCCCTGAGCCTGGAGGCCACCGAAGAGCTGGCGGACCTGGAACGCGGCGAGGCCAGCCTGGCGATCCGCTTCGTCACCGAGGGCACCGCGCTGCCCGCCAGCGAGCTGCTGTTCCGTGAGGTGTTCTTCCCGGTGTGCAGCCCGGCCTACCTGGAGGCCCATCCGGTCCGCGAGCCGGCTGATCTGGTGGGCGCGCGGCTGGTCCATGCCCATTGGAAGAGCGCCAGCAACCTGCGGATTCCCGACTGGGGGGACTGGTTCGAGCGCTATGTCGGCGCGCGTGTCGATACCTCGGCCGGCATCCGCTTCGGCCTGATCGGACATGCGATACAGGGCGCGGTGAATGGGCAGGGCTTTGCGTTGGGGTCGACGGCGCTGGCGGGGGATGACATCGCGCAGGGGCGGCTGGTGCTGCCGTTCGGTGAGGCGTGTCGCTTGTCGACACCCTGGGAATACCGCCTGGCCTGGAGCCGGAAGGGGCAGCCCAGCGAGCGGCTACGCCGGCTGATCGACTGGCTGGTGGCCGAGGCTCGCGCCAGTACGCACATCAGCGAAGCCAAATCGCAGGCATGAAAAAACCGGCCCGAGGGCCGGTTTTTCCGGAAGACGGTCGGTGATCAGATCACTTGGACTTCGTCTGCCTGCATGCCCTTCTGGCCCTGAACGGCTACGAAGGAAACCTTTTGGCCTTCCTTCAGAGTTTTGAAGCCGTTGGACTGGATGGAGCGGTAGTGGACGAACAGGTCCGGGCCGTTGTCAGTGGTGATGAAGCCGAAGCCTTTCTCATCGTTGAACCACTTGACGGTGCCAGTTTGACGATCAGCCATTTGGAGTAACTCCTTGAACAAAGTTGACACGGCGAGGACTTTCCACGCCGGACTGAGCGCAAAGAGTACAAATCGAAGCTTGGAACATGGATCGATTTACGTCACACATGCAGCACAGTGGGCAACACCATACCCGTCATTTCGGGGATTGCCTACCGTTTTTTAGCGCGGCGTTGAAAGACCCGTTTGCGCCCCTCGGCGAGGTGCGTTGCAAAGCCGTTTCAACCCTTGCCAGCGGGCGCGTTTGCAGGCTTCATCGAGCCCCTCCAGCCACCGTTCCGGAATGCCCGAGATGATCCGCGAAATCCTCCGCATGGGTGACCCGCGTCTGCTGCGCATTGCCCCGCCCGTGCCTGACGAGATGATCGGCAGCGCCGCCCTCAAGACGCTGATCGACGACATGTTCGAAACCATGCACCACGTCGGCGGCGTCGGCCTGGCTGCCCCGCAGATCGGCGTCGACCTGCAACTGGTGATCTTCGGTTTCGAGCGCAGCGAGCGTTACCCCGATGCCCCGGCCGTGCCGCCGACCATCCTCCTCAACCCGGTGATCACGCCCCTGGACGAAGCCCGCGAAAGCGGCTGGGAAGGCTGCCTCTCGGTGCCCGGCCTGCGTGGCTGGGTGCCGCGCTACCGGGCCATCCGCTACCAGGGCATCGATCCTGACGGCCAGCCCATCGACCGCGCTGTCGAGGGCTTCCACGCCCGTGTCGTACAGCATGAATGCGACCACCTGATCGGCCGGCTTTACCCCTCGCGCATCGAAGACTTCACCCGCTTCGGCTTCACCGAGGTGCTGTTCCCCGGCCTCGATCCCACGGCCGACGACTGACCCGCCCAACACGCCCGGAAGGAGCCCGAGCATGACTGCCCAGCACGCCATCGCCGTCGACCTCGCCAACGTCTACGACAGCCCGGAACGCAACACGCTGCTCTACACCCTCGCCTGGGGGGATTTCGTCGAGGTGCTGGAGGTGACCGAGCGGCATGTGCGCATCGCCACCCACACCTACGAGGAGCGCCCCGACGGCAGCATCCTGCCCGTCGCCACCGAGGCCTGGCTGGTGCCGCCGCGCTCGGCCCGACGCCGCGATGGCAAGCCGCTGCGACCGGCCGACCTGGTCATGCCACGCACGGAAAGCCGGGTGCTCAAGGTCAACTTCGTCGACGTGCAGCAGGGCGATGGCGCGGTGATCGAGACCCCGGGCGGGCAGGTGATGCTGGTGGATGGCGGCGACAACCAGATGTTCGCCCGCTACCTGGCCGCTCGCTACCGTGGCTCCTCGGCCGAGGCGCCCAAGGTGATCGACTGCATCCTCGTCACCCACGGCGATGCCGACCACTTCTCCGGTCTGACCCAGATCCACCGCTCGGAAACCAACGCCGAACCGCGCAAGCGGCTGTTCATCGAACCCCGGCGGATCTACCACAACGGCCTGGTCAAGCGTGCCGCCAAGGGCCGCAAGGAAATCGAGCAGCTCGGCCCCACCCGCCAGGCCGGTGACGCCCTGCTGGTGTCGCCCCTGCTGGACAGCCCCCTGGACGTACCGGCCGAGGTGATGAACACCGAGTTCCGCGCCTGGCGCAAGGCGCTGGAAGCCTGGTCCAGCCGGGCCCGCCAGCCCATCGAGTTCCGTCGCCTGTCCTTCGGCCAGCACGATGCCTTCGACTTCCTCCGGGAAGAAGGGGTGGACATCCAGGTACTCGGCCCATTGCCGGTCGGCGAAGGGGCCGACGCCGGCCTGCCGTTCCTCGGTGCGCCACCCGCCGGGCCCCGTGTCGGCCATGACTCGCTGGAAACGGCGCCCACCGGCTTCTCCGGCTACTCCGCCTCCCACACCATCAACGGCCACTCCGTGGTGTTCCGCCTGGCCTATGGCGGCTTCAGCTACCTGTTCTGCGGGGACCTCAACGACGAAGCCGGACGCACCCTGGCCCGCCAGCATGATGCCGGGCAGGTCAACCTGCGTTCCGAAGTGTTCAAGGTGCCGCATCACGGCTCGGCGGATTTCTCCGGCGCGCTGTTCAAGCGGGTGTCCCCGGTGGTCAACGTCGTCTCCAGCGGCGACGACCCGATGAACGAGTACATCCACCCCCGCGCCACCCTCATGGGCGCCCTGGGGCGGCATTCACGGGTCGAGGAGCCGCTGGTGTTCGTCACCGAACTGGTGGCGTTCTTCCGCATGGAGGGCTGGGCCCGACTGACCGATGCCCAGAAGGCCGAACGCCGTGGCGATTTCTACGCCTTCAGCCGGACCGCCTACGGCCTGGTGAAGACCCGCACCGACGGCCAGCGCCTGCTGGTCTACACCGACAGCGGCAAGGCCAACCTCAAGGAAGCCTATTGCTACCAACTGGACGAGGCCGGCGAGCCGCGCCCGGTGCCGGTGCTGAAGGCCTGAGTCAGGCCTCCAGGCAGCCCCGCAGGCGACGCTCGGCGGTGATCTCGGGCAGGTCGCGGCGGCGCATGTACACCCGCAGCGGCTCGCTGATGTTCAGGCGCTCGTCGATGTTCTGGTCCAGCAGCAACTGGATCAGCTCGCGCTTGAGGGTCATGGTGTGGTCGGTGTGGGGCTGCCAGACGAATTCGCTGGCCGGCATGATGCTGTCGTTGTCCACGTCCATGCCGAAGGAGTCCTCGCTGAAGCGCACGATGTGGTGCCCGGTCTTCAGGTTGAAGCCGACGAAGCCCTGCAGCTGGTCGGCGGCGGCGCAGATGCCGCTGGAAGTGATGCTCATGGGTAAACCTCGCTGGAAGGTCCGCAGGACCGGATCGGGTCTACACGCGCAGGCGAAGGGCGCCGGTCTGGCGCCGGGCTCCGGGGGCGGATTGTGCCGCAGGTGTCGGCGAGGTGGGGCTGGGCGTATTGCCGCAGGCCTCAGCGCCCGCTGACCTGTGCCCCGGCCGGGTTGGAGCGGTCCACCAGGGTGTTGACCACCGCCAGGGCCTTCTCGAAGGACGGGTAGCCGCTCTTGGCCACGTCCAGGTCGGCGTAGCGCGCCCGGTACAGCTCCGCACGCAACGGGTCGGCCTCGGTGGCCAGGAAGGGTTCGGACCAGATCTTGTAGAGCAGGGCGATGGCGTGGGGGTGCTTGCGTGCCGCCGCCTTCTCCAGCAGGTCGAGCACCTCTTCCAACTGCGGGCCCTCGTTGATCAGCAGCACCGCCTGGTAGAAGGGCACCTCGCCGCGCGTATCCCCCGGCTCCGCCCGCTTGAGCAGCGCGCCGGCCAGCTCGTAGTTCTCCGGGTCGCCTGCCGCGATCAGCAGCTTGGCCTGCAGCATGTCGTTCTGGTAGAGCAGCTTTTCGTCGCGGCAGGCCTCGCCGGAAAGCGGCTCGTCGCAGGACTGGCCGGCGCAGCCGGCGAGCAGCAGGGTCAGGCTGAGCAACAGGGTGCTGAAGCTGAAGCGGGTCACGCGCATGGGGCGTCCTCGGGTCCGGGTGCCGGGGTTGAGCGTTCGGCTGCACATGGCGGGGCCGGTTCGGCCCGGCCCCGAGGCGCAAGCATAGACGCCCGGGCCGCGCACCACGCGTGCGACAAAGCCTCGACTGTTTAACACTTGTGGGGCACGGAACGCGACAGCCAGCGTGGCTGCCGCCATCATTCAGGGTCGCCCCGACTCACCCGAGATCCCCGCCGCCGCCCATGCCCAGCACGCCCGCCCCCTCCGCTCCCGCCTACGCCGCCCTGTCCGTGGCCGGCCGCGTGCGTGAACACAACGAAGATGCCCTGCTGTGCAGCAGCACCCTGGGCCTCTGGGCCGTGGCCGATGGCATGGGCGGGCACCAGTGCGGCGAAGTGGCCAGCGCCACCGCCCTGGCGGCGCTGGAGCAGCACATCCAGGCCGGCGCCGACCTGCCCACGGCCGTACACGGCGCCAATGAAGCCGTGCTCGCGGTGGCAGCCGAAGGGGGCGAGGAGCGCCGCGGCATGGGCACCACCCTGGTCGCCCTGCACCTGCAAGGCGACGCCTACCAACTGGCCTGGGCCGGTGACAGCCGCTGCTACCTCATCGACGCCAGCGGCATTCGCCAGATCAGCCACGACCACAGTTGGGTGCAGATGCTGGTGGACCTTGGCCAGCTCACCCCCGAGCAGGCCCGTCAGGACCCGCGTCGCAACGTCGTCACCCAGTGCCTCGGCCGTGACGATCAGGCCCTGGAAGTCGGCAGCCGGGTCGGCCGCCTCGCCCCGGGCGAGCTGCTGCTGCTGTGCAGCGACGGCCTCAGCAACGAGCTGGACGACGCCACCCTGCACCAGATCTGCAGCCGCTCGAGCACCCTCGAAGCGATGGTTGGCACGCTGGTCGAGCTAGCCAATAGCCATGGCGGCAGGGACAATATCTCCTGCATCGTGCTGGGCCTGCCGGCGCCGGAGTCTGCTCCACCGGAGGCCCCGCCACGCGGCTTCCTCAGCCGATGGTTCGGCTCCCGAAAACAGCGATAAGCGCACCTTCCTTCCCTATGAACGACAGCTTGTTGGAGATACCCGGCTACAGCGTGCAGGGCCGGCTGGGCCGTGGCGGCATGGCCGAGGTCTACCTCGCCACCCAGGAATCCCTGCACCGCCAGGTGGCGATCAAGGTCCTGCAACGCCTGGATGATGAAGCCTTCGCCAAGCGCTTCATCAAGGAAGCGCACCTGGTGGCCTCGCTGCACCACCCCGCGATCATCACCATCCACGACATCGGTCGGCTCGCCGATGGCCGCCCCTACATCGCCATGGAGTTCGTCGCCGGTGGCGACCTGGCCCAGCACCGGGGCGAGCGCTTCGAGCCCCAGCGCGCGCTGACCCTCATCCGGCAGATCGCCAGCGCCCTGGTGGTGGTGCACGACAAGGGCATGATCCACCGCGACATCAAGCCGGCCAACATCCTCTTCCGGGAGGACGGCACCGCCGTGCTCAGCGACTTCGGCATCGCCAAGGAGCTGGCCCTGGACAGCGACCTCACCCAGCATGACGTCGCCGTCGGCAGCCCCGCCTACAGCGGCCCGGAGCAGGCCCAGTGCCTGCCCCTGGACCCGCGCAGCGACATCTACAGCCTGGGCGTGATCTTCCTCGAGCTGCTCATCGGCACCAACCCGTTCCGTGGCACCAGCTACACCCAGACCGTGCTCAACCACGTACAGATGGAGCCGCCGCGCCTGGCCGGCGCCCTGGAGCCCTACCAGTTCCTGGTGGACCGCATGCTCGCCAAGGACCCGGAAGAGCGTTTCGCCGACTGCCGCGTGCTGCTGGCCAGCCTCGCCGAACTGAACGAGAACGAGCAGGACCACACCCGCGTCACCCGCACCCCCGACCTCGCCAAGGGGGCCGGCCCCGCGCGCACGTCCCCGCGTCAGCCCGTGCCGGCTGCTGCCTCGGCCCGTCGCCTGCCCGCCTGGGGATGGGCACTGCTTGGCGTGCTGCTGCTGGGGATCGGCTCCGCCGTTGGCCTGCACCTGGTCAAGCAGAAGCAGATCCGCGACCTCCTGGCCCAGGGCGAACAGCGCCTGGCCGCCGGCCAACTGGCCAGCCCGGCCGGAGACAGCGCCGAAGACTTCTTCAACCGCGCACTCGCCCGCGAACCCGACAACGCCCAGGCCCGCGATGGCCTTGCCCGCGTAAAGCAGGCCCGCATCGAGGCCGCCCTGGCCCAGGGCGATGCGCGCCTGGCCGAGGACCGCCTGGTGCAACCCGAGGACGACAGCGCGGTCTACCACTACCGCCAGGCACTGGCCCTGAACCCGGACGAGGCCCGCGCCGAGCAGGGGCTCGACCGCGTTGCCGCGCGCTTCGCCCGGCTTGCCGACGAAGCCTACGGGCACCGCGAGTTCGCCCTGGCCCAGCAGTTCATCGAGGCCGGGCTCAAGGTCCGCCCGCTGGACGAACCCCTGCTGGCCCTGCAGGCCGGTCATGCCCAGCGCGTGCGCAGGGCCCAGGCCCGCGCCTCCGGCCAGACGGCCCGGCAGCAGCAGAGTGGCAACCCGGTCAAGCGTTTGTGGAATCGCATCTTCGATTGATGCGCGGGAACAGGTCAGCCGGGCAATCGGCTTGGCGCAACGTAAATCAAGGACTTCGGACATGCTCAGGATTCACTTCGCGGACAACCGCCAGGAACCCATCTGGCTGGCGGACGAGCGCTTCACCATCGGCCAGGACGAACGCAACCACCTGGTACTGAACGAAGCGGACGTCAGCCCCTTCCACGCCGAAATCCGTCAGGACCACGGCCACTACTACCTCTCCGACTGCGGCACCCGCAACGGCACCCTGGTCAACGGCGAGCGCATCGGCGCCCGCTACCAGTTGCGTTCCGAGGACCGTGTGAAGATCGGCGCCGTCGAACTGGTGCTGGTCGACCCGGCCAAGGTCAAGCCCAAGGCCGCGCCCACCGCGCGCTGGTTCCTGCAGGTGATCAAGGGCGAGAACGAAGGGCGCAAGTACCACGTCACCGGCTCCATGACCTTTGGTCGTTCGGTGAAGTGCGAGCTGTGCTTCAGCGACCTGGAGCTGTCCCGCCGGCACGCCGAGTTCTTCCTCAAGGACGACGTGCTGGAGATCAAGGACCTGGCGTCCGCCAATGGCGTCTACATCAACCAGCAGAAGGTCGGCACCGCCGTGCTCACCCCCGGCGACCAGGTGCGCATGGCCTCGGTGACGCTGCTGGTGATCGGGCCCAAGGTGGACGTGCGCCAGGCGGCCGACGAGGACGCCACCCAGTTCGTGCGCGTGGTCGACCTGCCCAAGCCGGCCCCGGCGGCCGCCCGCGAGGTGAGTCAGCCGGCATCGGCCAACCCCCTGCGCGCCGTGGCACCGGCTCCCGCCGAAGCGGCAGCCTCGGTAGCGGCCAATGAGGATGCCAAGGGGCGTCTGGTGCTGATCGGCGGCATCGTCATCGCCGTGCTGGGCATCGGCGCCGCCGTTGCCACGTTCGTGCTCTGACCCGCCAGGACCTCGCGCCCGTCGGGCGCGGGGTCAATCCACGAAGTAGCTCACCACCCGCCACTGGCCGTCGCTGTCGCGCATCGGCGTCACCGTCTCCGTCGCGCCGTCCCGGTGCTCGAAGTCGCTGCGGTACTGCAGGATCACGTATTCCCCGTCCGGCAGGCCCGGCAACTGCGTGGCGTAGCTGGCGCCCTGCAGCTCGCGCTGCTTGAGCGCCCCCAGGGGCGAGCGCAGGTCCACCGCCAGGGTCACCCACTCGTAACGGCTGGTGCTGCGGCGCAGCACGCTGGCCGCCTGCTGCCAGGTGCGGATGTAGTCCTCACGGTCGGCCACCGCCAGCCAGGCATGGGCCGCAGCCTTGGCCTGTTCGATGGCTCGGGCCTCCCCGGCAGCCTGGGCCGGGGTCAGGGCGCAGAGCAGCAGGCCCACCAGCAGCGGCAGGATGCCGCGTCGGTTCATCACGAAATCCTCCTTGAGACACCCGCCGACAGATGACGGGTGCGGGTTCCTGCCTCAGTCCTTCAGGCGCTCGTCACGTTTCAGTTGGACCATGTCGCCCCGCGTGCACTGTTGCGGCTCGGTGGAGGTCAGGTCATAGCAGCGCTGGCCGAAGCCCATGGGCCAGTAGATGATCGCGAACGGCGGCCAGAAGATCGACGCCACGCGGAAGCGCGCCCGCAGCTTGCCCTGCTGCACCGGCGCCCCGTCGGTGCGGGTGAGCTTGTAGGGGATGCCACCGCTGGCGGTCCAGAAGAACGGCCGGGTGGTGACCATGCCTTGCGGGTACTGCTCGGCGCGTTCGTAGACGGAAACCCGGGTATCGTCCGGGAGCTTGAAATAGGTGCGGGTGGAGCAGCCCCCTGCCACCAGGGCCACCGCCAGCAGGGCGGCCATGCGCGTGTACGTCTTCACTGCCAATCCTTTTCGGTACGACTGTCCAGGGCGGTATCGCCGCCGGGTGCGCATGGTGCCCGCATCGGCTTGATGGCGCCAGGCCATTAGTCAGCGGATGGGCAGCACCGGGTGTTTATGTGAACCGTTCGACGGTGTGTCGGCGGGGGATTTGTAGCTCGGCTGGTTATCGAGTTCTGCTGATGTCACCTGTTTCGCCTTGCCGGGCGAGTTTCTTTTTTCAGTCGCCAAAAAAGAAACCAAAAAGGCTCGCCCCTGCATGCGGGTCCCGCTGCGCGGGACTTCCCTCGCTCCATCGCCGCTCCAGGGGTACGCGCTAACGGGCCATCCTTGGCCCGACAGCGCTCTCGCGACATCCATGTCGCTCAACCCCTTCCGCGACGACTGCGCTCGGCCTCCTGAAGGGGCACTTTCCCCGCCCCACTATCTGCGTCAGGCAACAGCAAAGTGTGCGCTCGGAGTTCGCTCAATTTTTCACTACCTGGGATAAGGCTGGGGGGAGAGTGGGTGTCAGGGCCTGGGAAACAGGACCACCGCCAATAAAAAGCCCCGGCGCTTTCACGACGGGGCCTTTCGGAGCACGGCGGGAATCAGAACACCCGGATCGGGTACTCCACGAACACCCGCACCTCGTTGCCATCGTCCACATAGCTGTTGACGTTGTTGGACGCCCGCAGCATCGAACCGCGCAACTTCAGCTTGAGGTCCTTGGCCGGGCCTTCCTGCACCAGGTACTGCACCTGGTTGAAGATCTCGCGCTCCTGGCCACGGCCGGCCTGGCCGGCGTCGATGTTGTCGCCGCGCACGTAGGCCACGCGGTAGCTCAGGCCGGGGATGCCGTACTCGGCGAAGTCCAGGCCGTAGGCCACCTGCCAGGAGTTCTCGTCCTTGCCGTTGAAGTCCGACCAGTAGGAGTTGGCCAGCCAGATGGTGGTGCCGCCGTCGCCGATGTAGTCGGCACTCTGGTAGCCGCCGTAGAGGTAGCCGATGTCACCGCTGCTGCGCTGGTGGGCGAGGGTGAAGGCGTGCGCGCCCATGGCGTAGGTGGCCGCCAGGCTCCAGATGCGGTTGGTGCGGTTGTCGTCCTTGGCGAAGTCCTTGTCCAGGCGGGTGCGGTAGCCGTTGAAGTCCAGGGTCAGGGAGCGGTCCTTGGCGATCGGGTAGACGTAGTTCAGGTTCACGTACTGCTTCTTCAGCACGTCTTCCACGTCGGAGCCGTACAGCGAGGCGCTGAACTGATCGTTGAAGCGGTAGCTGCCGCCCAGCACGTCGATGCGCTTGAGACCGCCGCTGTCACGGCCTTCGGCACTCTTGCGGGCCTCGGCGGTGAAGTGGCCGGCGTTCAGCTCCAGGCCCTCGATCTCCTTGGAGGTGATCAGGGTGCCGGTGTAGCTCTCCGGCAGCAGGCGCGAATCGTCATAGCTCAGCACCGGCAGAGCGGGCATCTGGTCGCCGAACTTCACCACGGTGTTGGAGAAGCGCGCCTTGACCGCCGCACCGCCACGGGCGATGTCGTCCTGGGCGTGGCCGCTGTCGCCGGGCTTGAAGAAGTCGATGCCGGCCGCGCCGACACGGCCCTTGCCGCCGTCCAGGCGCAGGCCGTAGAGGCCAAAGGCGTCGACGCCCACGCCCACGGTGCCCTGGGTGAAGCCCGAGGTGAAGGTGCCGATGACGCCCTGGCCCCACTCCATCTTGTCCTTGTTGTGGTGCTTGTAGTCGCGGTTCATGTACGCATTGCGCAGCAGCACGTCGAGGTGGCTGTCTTCCACGAAGCCCTTGGCGGTGGACTGGTCATCGGCCAGGGCCGAAGTGGAGGCGGCGATGCAGAGGGCGATCAGGCTGAGCGTGTTCTTCATGTTCGGTGCGGCTCGGTTTTTCGAAAGGCGGCGATTCTGACCAAGTCGCCCAAGGGGTTCAACCCGCCGAAGGTCGCGTTTCACCCCTGGCGGCGTGGGCGGCTGCCCGTCGTGCCTGCCAGAGGCGGCCGCTCTGCCACGGGGTGTCCAGGCTGCGGATGACCTTTCGTCCGGCGCGCTGAACCCCAGGCGCGTTGCGCCGGTCGATCACCCTGCCGCATTCGGGCGGCACCTGCGGAGGCCCGGTCGTATCCGCACCCCTTGGAACCGGCAGGGCCTGGACGCTCACCTCGAACGGCGGCCGCGCCCTGTCCACGACACTCAGGACGGGTCATGCACATGCCACGTATCGCCTCTCGCCTCGGCGCCCCTTGCGCCACACTGTCCCTTGCCTTTCTCGGCCTGCCGGCCGGCGCTGCCGACTTC
The DNA here is from genome assembly GCF_001728925.1 of Pseudomonas sp. 1D4. NCBI lineage: Bacteria > Pseudomonadati > Pseudomonadota > Gammaproteobacteria > Pseudomonadales > Pseudomonadaceae > Pseudomonas > Pseudomonas sp. 1D4. The sequence continues at coordinate 12,331 of NZ_LXJQ01000024.1, read as the reverse complement.
ATCGTCAACCAGACCGACGACCGCTACGACGGCGTCTGCGATGCCCACTGCTCCCTGCGCGACGCGATCTCCGCCGCCAACGCGCTGCCGGGGCCGGACCGCATCATCCTCCAGGCCGAAACCTACCGCCTCAGCCTGCCCGCCGGGCGCGACGAGGAGGGTGACGTGCTGGACGAGGACGACAACCTCAACGGCGACCTCGACATCCGCGATTCCCTCACCCTCGTCGGCCAGGGCCCCAGCCGCACCGTCATCAGCGGCAGCCCCGAGGCCAACGACCGGCTGATCGAAGTGTTCGCCGGGGCCCGCGTGGTGCTGGAGCGCCTGCGCCTCACCGGTGGCCACAGCTCCACCTACGGCGGCGCCCTGGAGAACCACGGCGAGGTGGTGCTGCGCCAGGTGGAAGTGAGCGGCAACCGCTCCACGGCCGCCTTCCAGCCCGGCAACGGCGGTGGCGTGGCCAACCACGGGCGGCTGGAGGTGCACCGCTCGCTGTTCGCCAACAATTGGGCGGGGGCCGGCGAAGGGCACTACGGCCTCGGCGGTGGCCTGTACAACGACGGCGACCTGCTGCTGCGCGACAGCACCCTGCTCGGCAACCGCGCCAGCGACGACGATGACGCCGGCTTCGGCGGCGGGCTCCACAACAAGGGCCGCGCCGACGTGGCGCGCACCACCTTCACCGGCAACGAAGCCAGCTTCGGCTCGGCCATCGGCAACGACGGCGTACTGACCCTGGCCAACGCCACCCTCAGTGGCAACCGCCAGCCCTACTACGGGCAGGGAACCTTCAACAATGGCCAGTACCAGATGGGGGGCACGCCGCCGCAAGCGCTGCTGGTGAACGTGACCATCGCCAACAACAGCGGTGGCTACGGGTTGATCAACCTCGGCAAGGTGACCCTGCGCAACAGCATCATCGCCGGCAACCTCGACGAGGACCTGGCGACCCCGATGAACTGCGACAACCGGGGCGCCCAGGCGCAGTACAAGGCCATCGGCCTGCTGCTTGGCACCGGTCCGGGCAACTGCACGGGCGAGCTCTATGTGGAGCAGGCCGACGTGATGACCCAGGTCCTCTACCCGCTGGCGGACAACAACGGACGCACCCAGACCCACGCCCTGCGCCCGCACAGCCCGGCGGTGGATGCCGGCATCGGTACCTGCACCGCTCGTGACCAGCGCGGTTCCAAGCGCCCGCGTGACGGGGATGGTGATGGTGTGGCGCGCTGTGACCTGGGGGCGTATGAGCGGCCGAAGCCGTGGGTGGCGAAGCCCTGAGCGGGTGTAGAGAAAGGGGGGCGGGGCCTGCGAGGGGCTCGGTACGTATGGAGTGAGGAGGCTGATGGGGAAGACGGCAGACGCACCGTGCAGACGGTGCGCTGCCTCGTTCCTCGTTAGCGCACCCTACGGTGTGCCCCGGCTGCGCTAGCGGTTGGGATCAGTCGTCCCGAGTCAGCACTTCCAGCAGTTCGATCTCGAACACGAGGTTGGAGCCGGGGGTGATGTGGGCGCCGACCTGGCGGTCGCCGTAGGCCAGGTGGGCGGGGACGTGGAGCTTGCGCTTGCCGCCGACCTTCATGCCCATCAGACCCTGGTCCCAGCCCTTGATCACGCGGCCGGTGCCGATCACGCACTGGAAGGGGCGGCCTTTCTGGTAGGAGGAGTCGAACAGGGTGCCGTCCTCCAGCCAGCCGTTGTACTGGGTGGTGATCAGCGCGCCCTTGACCACGGCCTTGCCGTCGCCTTCGAGCAGGTCTTCGATCTTCAGTTCATCGCTCATGGGAGTCGCTCCGGTGGGGAAGGCGCGCGTTTTCGCAGGAAGCGCGGCGTTTGGCAAGGTGCCGGTCGACGGGCGACCGGCCTCCGGCTCAGGCTTCGGCGGGCTCTTCCGGCTCCTGCTGCTGCAGGGTCCACATCTGCGCGTAGGTGCCGCCGGCCTCCAGCAGTTCGCGGTGGGTGCCCTTTTCGATCACCCGGCCTGCGTCGAGCACCAGGATCCGGTCGGCGTCCATCACCGTCGACAGGCGGTGGGCGATGACCAGGGTGGTGCGGCCTTCCTGGATGCGGTCGAGGGCGGTCTGGATGGCCTTCTCGGACTTGGAGTCCAGCGCCGAGGTGGCCTCGTCGAAGATCAGGATCGCCGGGTTCTTCAGCAAGGCCCGGGCGATGGCGACGCGCTGCTTCTCGCCGCCGGAGAGCTTCAGGCCGCGCTCGCCCACCGGGGTTTCGTAGCCGTCGGGCAGGCGCTGGATGAAGTCATGGATGTGGGCGGCGCGGGCGGCGGCCTCCACCTCTTCGCGGGTGGCGTCGGGGCGGCCGTAGCGGATGTTGTAGTAGATGCTGTCGTTGAACAGCACCGTGTCCTGGGGAACGATGGCGATGGCCCCGCGCAGGGACGACTGGGTCAGCTCCCGCAGGTCGTGGCCGTCGATGCGGATGTGGCCGCTGTCGATGTCGTAGAAGCGGTAGAGCAGGCGGGCGAGGGTGGACTTGCCCGAGCCGGAATGCCCCACCACCGCCACCGTGCCGCCGGGCGGGATCTCGAAGTCCACGCCGTGGAGGATCTCCCGGCGCGGGTCGTAGCCGAAGTGCACGTTCTCGAAGCGCACCCGGGGCCGGGTGGCCTGCAGCGGTACGGCGCCCTCGGCGTCGCGCACGTCCTGGCGCTCGTCCAGCAGGCCGAACAGCCGCTCCATGTTGGTCAGCGACTGCTTCACCTCGCGGTACATCATCCCGAGCAGGAACAGCGGCGCGGAGAGTTGCAGCAGGTAGGTGTTCACCAGCACCAGGTCGCCGATGGTCAGCTCGCCGGCCACCACGCCGGCGGCGGCGCGCCACATCATCGCGGTCACGCCCAGGGCGACGATGGCGGTCTGGCCCAGGTTGAGCAGCGCCAGGGACTTGGTCGCCTTGACCCTGGCGTTCTCCAGATGGCGCAGGTTCTCGTCGTAGCGCGCCGCTTCGTGGGCTTCGTTGTTGAAGTACTTCACCGTCTCGTAGTTGAGCAGCGAGTCCACCGCGCGCTCGTTGGCGCGGGTGTCCGCCTCCACCGAGGCGCGGTAGTAGGCGGTGCGCCACTCGGTCACCGCCACCGTCCACAGGGCGTAGGCCACCAGGGTGGCGAGGGTGATGAGGGCGAAGCCCCAGTCATAGGCCCACACCAGCACGGCGGTGACCATGACGATCTCCACCAGGGTCGGGACGATGGTGTAGAGGGTCCAGTCCAGCAGGTCGGAGATGGCGCTGCCGCCGCGCTCCACGTCCCGCGCCACGCCGCCGGTGCGCCGGCCCAGGTGGAACTTGAGGCTGAGGCCATGCAGGTGCTGGAACACCTGCAGGGTGATCTGCCGCGAGGCCCGCGCCATGACCCGGGCGAACACCACCTGGCGCAGCTCGGTGAACAGGGTCACGCCGATGCGTGCGGCACCGTAGGCCAGCAGCAGGCCGGCCGGCAGCACCACCAGGCTGGGGGCGACGTTGAGCTGGTCGACGATCTGCTTGAGCGCCATGGGCACGTAGAGGTTGACCAGCTTGGCCGCGAGGATCAGCCCCAGGGCCACGGCGATGCGCCCGGTGTAGGGGCGCAGGTAGGGGAGGAGGGTGGCGATCACCGCGGCATCGCCACGGGCGTTCGCCTGGCGCGCCACCGGGGCGGCGCCGTCATGGGGGCTGCCGGCGTCCGCCGGCGGGGTCTGGGTCTGTTCGTCGAGGGCTGCCATCGCCCACCTGCCTTGTGTCGTCGAGAAGGGGCGACCTTACTCCAGCGTCGGCGCGGGTGCGAATCGCATTGGTCGATGGTGGTCATCGACCGCTGGTGGGCGGTCAGGCGTCGCGCAGCACCTTGCGTTCGGCGTCCTGGCCGTCGAAGCCGTGCTCCAGCTTCACCTTCAGTGCCAGGTCGGTGCGCGAGTCGGCGAAGCGCAGCGCATCGGCCAGGCTGACGCGGTTGGCCTCGACCAGGCGGAACAGGCTCTGGTCGAAGCTGCACATGCCGGCCTCCAGGGCGTTCTCGATGGCGTCCTTGAGTTCGTGCAGCTCGTCGCGCAGCACCAGGTCACGCACGTGGGGCGTGCCCAGCATCAGTTCCACGGCGGCCACGCGCTTGTGGTCGATGCCCGGCACCAGGCGCTGGCCGACCATGGCCAGGAGGTTCTGCGAGAGGTCGGCGAGCACCTGCTTGCGCGCCTCGTCCGGGAAGAAGCGGGTGACGCGCTCGATGGCGTGGCGGGCACTGGTGCCGTGCAGCGTGGCCACGCACAGGTGGCCGGTCTCGGCGTAGTGCAGGGCGTGCTGCATGGTGTCGGCGTCGCGCACCTCGCCGAGCATGATCACGTCGGGTGCCTCGCGCAGGACGTTGCGCAGTGCGGCGGCGAAGCTGTGGGTGTCCAGGCCCACCTCGCGCTGGTCGACGATGGAGCGGCGGTGCGGGTGGAGGAACTCGATGGGGTCTTCGATGCAGATGATGTGGCCGCTGCGCTGGGCGTTGCGGTGGTCGAGCATGGCCGCCAGGGTGGTGGACTTGCCGGAGCCGGCGGCACCCACCACCAGGATCAGGCCACGGTCCTGCAGGGCCAGCTTCTCCAGCACCGGTGGCAGACCGAGGCTCTCCAGGCTGGGGATGCTGGTCTTGATCAGGCGCACCACCATCGAGACCTCGCCCCGCTGCAGGTACATGTTGGCGCGGAAGCGGCCACTGCCGGGCAGGCTGACGGCCAGGTTCATCTCCCATTCGCGCTCGAACTCGGCGACCTGGGCGGGGGACATGAGCTGGTAGGCGAGCTGGCGCACGTCGCCGGGTTGCAGGGCGCGTTCGCCCACGGGCCGGGCGTGGCCTTCGATCTTGATGTGGGGCGGCGAGCCGACGCTGAAGAACATGTCGGAGCCCTGGTGCTGGTGCAGCAGGTCCAGGTAGGTGAATACGCCGGGGACCGTGTCGAGGGAGTCGCTCATCCCGCCTCCTTGCTGGGTGGATCGGGCAAGCCTAGCAGTGGGCGCGCGGGGCGTGCGATCCGGCACGGCGTCGCAGGGGGGAAGAGGGGGGGGGGCGAAGGGCGCGTGGAAAGGCCCGGCGCTGCCGGGCCTCGGGGTGGATCAGTCCTGGCGGCTGGTGACTTCCACCAGGTGGTAGCCGAACTGGGTCTTCACCGGGCCCTGGACCACGCCGACCGGCGCGCTGAAGACCACGGTGTCGAACTCGCGGACCATCTGGCCGGGGCCGAAGGAACCGAGGTTGCCGCCGTCACGGCTGGAGGGGCAGGTGGAGTTGTCCTTGGCGACCTGGGCGAAGTCGGCACCGCCTTCGATGGCGGCTTTCAGTTCGTTGCACTTGGCTTCGCTGGAAACCAGGATGTGGCGTGCGGTTGCGCGGGGCATGGGAAGACTCCTCTGGAAAAGCGCAGAGCCTACCGCAATGCGCCGGCCAGTCAAACGCCCGTGGGGGCTGGACAACGGCGCGCGGCTGCCCAAGTATCGCCGCGCGTTTCGTCCCGGAGTCGTCCATGCGCCTTGCCCTGTCCGCCCGCTGCCTCGGGTTGCTGTTGTTGTCCGCCTCGCCCGCCTTTGCCGCGTCCTGCCCGGCGGGGCAGACGCAGGTCTGCCTGGGGGGCTGCATCTGCGTGCCGGACCCGGACGGGGTGATCGGCCCGGCCCAGCAGCGGGTCGGCGAGGTGGCGGCCACCTCCCTGGAGGGCTGGATCCTGCGCTCCCGCGCCTCGGCACTGAGCCAGGGCACTGCGCCGATCCCGCCGGCGATCCGCCAGGTGCTGCTGCCGTACTACCCCACCGACGTGCTCGACAACGTGCGCTACCGGGTGGGCGATGCCGACGACATGGCCGCCGCCCGCACCATGCTGCAGAACCCCGACATCAAGGCGGTGACGCTGGTGGACGTGATCGTCTTCCGCAACGAGGCCCTGGCCCAGGATGCCGTGCTCTGGGCCCACGAGCTGTTCCACGTCCAGCAGTACCGCCAGTGGGGCAGCCTGGAATTCGCCCGGCGCTACACCCGCGATTACGACGCGGTGGAGTCGCCGGCCTACCGCCAGCAGTTCGACGTGGCCCGCGAGCTGCGGCAGCAGGCTCTGCGCCCGGCCAACTGATCAGGCCGGGGTGTCGTCCCGGCCGATGTCGACGCGCTTGCCGATGTCCCGCAGGCGGGCGAGCTGGTCCACCACCGAGGGCGCTTCGTCCAGGCTGCCGACGAAGGTCCACAGGTAGGTCATCACCGCATAGATGTGCCCGGCCTTGACCTGCTCGGCAGAGGCCAGGCAGGTGATGGCGACCACGAACAGCAGCGCAGCCATCACCCCCAGCAGCAGGTAGGCCACTGCCTCGCGGTCGGAGAGCCGTACCCGCAGGCTCGACAGGTGCCGGTAGTGGCGCAGCAGGCTGCCCCGGCCGACCCGACCCACCAGCGCCACTTCCTGCTCCAGGCGGTCGTTCAGGCGCTCGTGCAGGGTCTGGTTGCGGGCGGCGAAGCGCGGCAGGCAGGCCAGGCACAGTGAGAGGGCCAGCAGGCAGGCCGCACCCACCCAGGGCTCGATGGCCAGCAGCATCGCGGCGGCACCGACGATGGAGACCAGGGCGGTGGCGATGATCGGGATCTGCTTCTCGAAGAAGTCGACGAACTCCCGTGCCAGCACCACCCGTGCCGCCACCTTCGAGGTGCCGTGCTGCTGCTGGCGCTGGTGCAGCACCACCGGCACTGCCAGCTCGGCATAGATGCGGGTGAAGGTGCGGGTGTCCACCGCACGGCGCGCCGCGCCCACCACCCAGAAGGCCAGCACCACCAGCGCATAGAGCACCGCCAGGCGCGCTTCGCCACGCACGATGGCGTCGATGGCGAACCCGGCGAACAGCGGGTAGGCCAGCATCAGCAGGTTCTCCAGGGCGACCAGGGAGAAGGTGCCCAGCAGCTTGCCGGGGTAGGCGCAGGCGATGGCCTTGAGGGTGGTGGCGGCGGATTGCTGGCCGAGGCGGGCGCCGGTGGAGGCCAGTTGCTCGGTATCGAGGGGGTGCATCGTCGGTTGACCGTAGTGAGTGAGGAGGGGCCGCGCTATGATTTGAGCGGCCGCTCAATTTTCCTTGAGCAGTCGCTCAAAATTCAAGAGCCACTCATCCCCCGGAGACCTCATGGCCCGTCCCCCCGTTGCCGAACGCAAGGATCAGATCATCACCGCCGCCCTGGAGCTGTTCCTGCGCAACGGCCTGGCCAGCGTCTCCACCCGTGACCTGGCGGAGCACACGGGGTTGTCCCGCAGCCACCTGTATCACTACTTCAGTGACTGGAAGACCCTGCGCCGGGCGGCGTTCGAGCGCTTCTCCGAGGAGCAGTTGGCCGGCACCCAGGCGTTGCTCCAGGGGCTCGACCCCGAGCCTGCGCTCATCGCGCTGATGCGCGATTGCCTGCCGGCGCGCAAGGACGACGCGGCCTGGACGCTCTGGCTGGATGCCTGGGACGAATCCCTGCACGACCCGGAGCTGGCCGAGGCCTACCGGCTGGCGCTCGGCCAATGGCAAGGGCTGCTGCTGGGGCTGATCGCCGAGGGATGCGCCAGTGGGGTGTTCAGTTGCGATGACCTGCCACGGGCCACCCGGCAGATCACCGCCCTGGCCAACAGCTACGCGGCGGACCTGCTGCTGGAGCCCTCGCCCATCACCCTGGAGGCGGCGCTGGAGGAAATCATCGAAGTGGTGGGCTTGCTACTGGGGACGCCCAGGCTGGGCGCACGGCTGAAGCCAGCGTGAGGAGTGCCCGCGCTGTGACGCGCGGGGCGCGGTCAATGGACCGTGGTGCCCGGCTCGTCTAGCAGGCGCTGGGCCGAGGTCAGCCGCTCCAGTTCGCGGCGCACCATGTTGGCGTATTCCGGCGGCTTGAACTGGTAGAGCTCGGTGGCCACCCAGGCCAGCCAGCGCGGGCCGAGGGCGACGCGCTGGGCCAGCAGGCGCAACGCATCGGCGCGGGCGCGCTCGGCGTGTTCCTCGTGGAAGTCCCGGCGGCTCATCAGGCCACGGAGAGGCCCACGTAGACGTTCTGCACGTCATCGTGGCCGTCGAGGGCTTCGAGGAAGGCCTCCACTTCCTCCAGCTCGGCGCCGGAGAGGGTGACCGGGTTCTTGGCCTTGTAGCCGAGGTTGGCCGAATGCACGGTGAAGCCGAAGTCCGGCAGGGCCTTGCACACGGCATCCAGGTCGGTGGGCTCGGTGTAGAACACGCTGGTGTTGTCGTCACCGGGCTCGAAGTCCTGGGCGCCGGCTTCGATGGCGGCCAGTTCCACGTCGGCATCGGCGCTGGCCGGTTCGGCCTCGATGATGCCCAGGTGGTCGAAATCCCAGGACACGGAGCCGGAGGTGCCCAGTTGGCCCTTGCGGAACAGCACGCGGATTTCTGCCACGGTGCGGTTCAGGTTGTCGGTCAGGCACTCGACGATCACCGGCACACGGTGCGGGGCGAAGCCTTCGTACAGGGTGCGCTCGTAGTTGACCACCTCACCGGACAGCCCGGCGCCTTTCTTGATGGCGCGCTCCAGGGTGTCCTTGGGCATGGAGGCCTTCTTGGCCTGGTGAACGGCCAGGCGCAGCTTGGGGTTCATGTCCGGGTCGGCGCCGTTGCGCGCAGCGATCATGATTTCCTTCACCAGCTTGCCGAAGATCTTCCCTCGGGCGTTGGCGGCGGCTTCTTTGGGTTTGGCTTTCCACTGGGCGCCCATGGCGTATCTCCCGCAGGTTGATGGGGCGGACGTGACCGTCCGGCAGGGCGGCGATTCTACCGGGCCAGCAGGGGCGCCTGCCAGCGGGGCGCCGAGCGGTGCGCGGGGGTTCACGGCACCAGTGCCCGGTGCGACCAATGGGCAGTCACTGCCACCAGGCTCCGCTCGCTACAATCCGCGCTTTGCCCGGAGCCCTCCATGAGCCACGCGCCCTACGGCGTCGGCGATGCCTCTTACCAGGCCGCCGGCGGCATCGACGGTTTGCGCCGTCTGGTCGACGACTTCTACCAGCAGATGAACAGCCTGCCCGAGGCGGCGGCGCTGCGCCGGCTGCACCCCGAGGACCTGGCGCCCTCGCGGGACAAGCTGGCCTGCTTCCTCAGCGGCTGGCTGGGCGGCCCACGGCTGTTCAGCGAGAAATACGGCGCCATCGCCATCCCGGCGTTCCACGCCCGCTGGCCCATCGACGAGGGCCTCAGCGAGGCGTGGCTGCTGTGCATGGAGCGGGCGATCGCCCGGCAGGGCTACGCGGCGGATTTCGCCGAGTACCTGCTGGTGCAGTTGCGGGTGCCGGCCGCGCGGGTGGTGCAGGCCGCCCGGGCGCGGCACGGCTTGCCGGGCTGAGGCTCAGCGCCGGCGGCGCAGGTCGTCGAGGAAGCTGCAGGCCTGATCGATGTCTTCGCCCCAGGCCAGCAGCCACGGCTGTTCGCCGCACCACTGCATGAAGCGCAGCAGCAGCCCGAGCTGCTGCGCATCCAGCGCGCCGAGGCGGGTGCGGGTGTCCTCGCGGTAGGCGGGGGAGGGGTTGAGGTTGAGGATGAGGAAGCCCAGCAGCAGGTTGATCTCATCGGGCGGTGACTCCAGCACCAGCCGCAGGTAGGAGGGCAGCGCCCAGCGCCAGCCGGCGGCGGAGAGGCTGCTCATGTCATCGTGCAGCCAGAAGAGGGCCTCCATCGGCAGCTTGCGCCCGGGCCAGATGGCCAGCTCCGTGCGCAGCATGTCGCAGGCCTCGCAGCCGCTGGGGTGAAAGGACAGGTCCGGGCCTTCGGGCTTGTCCACCGGGGGCAGCAGGCGGTCCAGTTCGTCGAGCAGTTCCAGCCGGTCCATGTCAGCCCCTCCGCTGTCGCAGGGGGAAACGGACGTGGTCGGGGGTTCGCGGGGCAGGGCTCATGGGGTTCCTTCCATGGGGTGGTGGGGTGTTGGGTGCCACGTTCTGGGACGGTCGTCCGGGCGGTCGCCGATGATGCTCGCTGCGTGGTGCCGAGCGTTGCCTTGCGTCAATATGTGCGCTTTTCACGGAGGAAAACCATGCCTGTCCAGTACCCGCTGACCCCCTATGAGCTGGTTATCCTGGCCATTCCAGTCGTACTGGTTCTGATGCTTTTGGGATGGCTGGGCTTGACCGTCCGTCGAGCGCCGGGCCTGGCTTCGCTATGGGTGGCGGCCCTCGGTGTGGGGAGCGGTTACGTGCTTTTTGTCGGCAACCTGGTCGCCAAGGGATTGCAGCAAGCGTCGCTGGAATGGCCGCTCAGTCTTTCACTGGCGGTGTGCACGGTATTGCTGCTGTTGGGGGCGTGGCGCTATCGGTTCGAGGGGCGGCGAACCGTTGGGGTGGTGGTGATCGGTGCGGTCATGTTGCTGGCAAGCATGCTGCCGACCTGGTTCGTGTTCGGCTGCATGACCACCTCGGTCTGCCTGTAAGCCCAAACCCCGGCTGATTCCCCTGTCATCCCCGGCCGCTCCCGTGCTGGGGTCGCTGACGGTGTGCCTGGGCGTGGGTAATCTGCGCGCCCTTTTACTTGCCGGCGCTGCCCATGAATCCGTTGCCCATCGTCCTGCTGGTTGCCCTCGGCCTGGTGCCTGCCGTGGCTGATGCCCACTCCGTCGACACGGTTGTGGCATCGCCCGCCCCGGCCTCGCTCGGGCTGCCGCCGCTGGAGCCGGTGCAGGGAGACCTGCGCGGCGCGCGGCTGCTGCATCAGGCGGACTGGTTGCGGGTGCAGTTCCTGGCGCCAGGCCAGCGTGGAGCGGCCGAGGCGGCGTTGAGTGCGCTCAAGGCCAGCGGGACGCCGGGCCCAGGCGTGCTGGGCAGTGTGCCGCTGGTGCCGTTGCCCGATGCACTGGAGCGCCTGGCCGCGCGGCTCGGCGTCACGCCAGGACCAGCGCCAGTGATAGTGGCCGAGGGGCAGATGCTGGGGCGGCTCGCCCAGGGGTTCAGCCTGCCCGTGGGGCGCGGCGCCTGGCTCTACGGCTACACCGGCCCGCGTGGGCTGCTCGCGCTGGGCGCCGTGCTGGAGGAGGGGGCGGACTCCCAGGCCTTGATGGGCGCGTTCCTCGCCCTCAACCGCGAGCACGGCCTGCTGCTGGTGGACTGGCCCCAGCGGCTGCTGTTGATTGGCGCCGATGCCAAGGGCCAGGTGCAGGGCTGGCGGCCCTGAACGGGTCTATTCCGGTGCGAATGGCCTGGGATTTGCCCGGCCCCCGTGGTTGAATCCACCCCTATCCGTCCGGCCGGGCAACCAATCGCCCGTCTGCCGGTCATACGCCCTTCCGATAAGCCGCGACCCCAGCCCCGAGCGGGCTCGCGCACCCGGGCGCAACCCGTCCAAGGAGGCATCCATGCGCGTCACCTCTAACGTCCTGCGGCTGGCGGCCTTGTCGCTGGGCCTGTTGCTCGCCCAAGGCGCCCGTGCCGGCGATGAAGCGCAACTGATCGAAGCCCTCAACGCCTACCGCGGCCAGGTGCAGAGCTGTGCCGGCCAGGCTTCCCTGGAGCTGCCGCCGCTCACCACCGACCCCCGCCTGGTGATTTCCGCCACCACCATGGGCGACCTGCAGGAGGCGATGACCCAGTCGCGCTACCCCATGGTCAACGTCCAGGCCATCAGCCTCTCCGGCCCCCGCGATGCGCAGTCGGCGATGAAGGCCATCCGCGAGAGCTTCTGCCAGGTGGTGCTGGACCCGCAGTTCGTCGACATCGGCGTCAGCCGCGATAACCGCGAGTGGCGCATCGTCCTGGCTCGGCCGCTGCTCACCGGACGCCTGGGCGACTGGCAGGCCGAGGGCCAGAAACTGCTGGAGCAGGTCAACACCGCCCGCGCCCAGTCCCGCCAGTGCGGCACCCAGTTCTTCGCCGCCGCCGCGCCGCTGAGCTGGAACGCCTCCCTGGCCACGGCGGCCGAAGGGCACTCCCGCGCCATGGCCAACAACAACTTCTTCGACCACAAGGACCGCGACGGCCGCACCCCGGGGGACCGCGCCGAGCTGTCCGGCTACATCGGCCGGCAGATCGGCGAGAACATCGCCGCCGGCCAGGACACCTCGCGCAAGGTGCTCGACGGCTGGCTCGCCAGCCCCGGCCACTGCGCCAATCTGATGAACCCGCAGTTTCGCGACCTGGGTGCCGCCTACTCGGTGGACCCGAAGAGCGACGCCGGCATCTACTGGACCGCGCTGTTCGGCAGCCAGTGACCCCGCGCCGGCCTCAGGGCCGGCGTTTCGTACCCGCCCGCCGCGCCGGCTCCCGCGTGGCGGCGCGGGCCGCCACTTTCATCAGGCGCTGGAAGGTGGGGCAGGCCAGGTGGTCCTCCGCCGGGCAGTCCACCGCGTGGCGCAGGCTGT